>CAZCLS010000111.1:6303-9481 GCA_964499565.1 uncultured bacterium | reverse complement strand
CTTCGGCGCTTTCAAACCTGCCGCGGCGCTGATTAACCGCGCCGGTGAATGAGCCTTTTTCATGGCCGAACAATTCGCTTTCAAGCAGATTTTCCGAAAAGCTGGCACAATGGACCGGAATAAACGGCTTGTCCGTCCGATCGCTGAGATCATGGATGGCCCGTGCGATAAGTTCTTTGCCCGTGCCGCTCTCGCCTTCGATCAGAATATTGGATTTTGTCGGGGCGACCTGGCGGATGATATCAAACAGATGTTGAATCCGGGAAGATTTTCCGATTATACAGTCGAGATGTCCTTTTTCGGCTATGCGGTTTTTCAGAGATTCATTTTCCTGCTCCAGGTCGGCCATTTTCAACGCGCGCCGGATAACCAGTTCTATCGTGTCTATGTCGAACGGTTTGCTGATAAAATCGTATGCGCCTTTCTGCAGCGCGTCCCGCGCCGCTTCGCCTGTGCCATATGCTGTAATCAACACAACCGGTATCGCCGGATTTTCTTTCCTTATCGATTCGAGCACCGACATGCCGCCAACTCCTGGCATGCGCAGATCGGTTAATACCATGTCGATGTTGTTGTTCCGGAATAATGCTATCCCTTCGGTCCCGTTTGCTGCTTCCAGCACCGCGCATCCCATCTCCCGCAGTACATTCCTCAAACCCGCCCGGGCATTGGGTTCATCATCTACTATCAGGACTGTCTTTTTCATTTTTGCGTTTCTTTTTTGGTGATGGCAGCGGCCGTTTACTGGAGGTTAATCTGACCGGCAACTCGACTGTTATTGTGGTTCCTTCATTCATAAAACTCTCTATCCGGATACTCCCGCCATGTGCGTTTACTATTCGCTGAACAATCAGCAGCCCCAGTCCCGAGCCGTGTGGTTTTGTTGTGTAAAACGGTTCAAAAACCCGTGCCAGTGTCTGCGTGTCCATCCCGCACCCGTCATCTTTGAATGACAGCTCGAGCCAGTCTCCCCGGGCCCGAAGCACGACAATCAATGTTCCCCCGTCCGGCATGGCATCCATTGCGTTGCGAACGATATTGATAATAACACTGCGCAGTTGATCCGGATCGAATAACGTTTCAAGGGACGTATCAAACGATTTAATCACCGCAATATCTTTTTTGTTCAATTCCGTGTAGAGCAGTTCGAATACTTCTTCAATCAGTTCGGAAACATTACCCCTCTGCAGCTTGATTGACAATGGCCGGACGGCATTCAGAAAATCGCCGATGATTCGCTTCAGCCGGCTGCTTTCTTCGTTTATTACCGAATTAATCCGCTCTATTTCACTGACTTCTTCCGTCTCCGGCATGCGCTGCAGCATCCGGTCCATCAACTGGGTATGCAAAATAATCGCGCTGAGCGGATTGCCGATTTCGTGGGCGACGCCGGCGGTCAGCAGCCGCAGCGTTTCCAGCCGTGATTTTCGCTCTCTAATCCCGTGAGCCGAGTGTTCATACGAAACATCTCTGAATAAAAGCAGGTAACTCGGGTCCGAATCCTCCCCGCCTTGCGTTGCTTCAGGCAGCGGTATTACCTGCACAACCAGAATCAAACGCCGGGGATAGTTGATGCTTACTTCAATTGATACATACGCGTCATAGTCTAATGATCTAATCGCCTCCCGCAGTGCCGCGTCTCTGAAACAATCCGGTAATGATGTTCCAACCGCCTCCTCCGCGCTGATGCCCAATACATCATATATCGTGCGATTGGCATATACGATCGTGCCTTCGCGCGTGACAGCGATTACTCCTTCCATTATTGTATCCAGAATCCGGCTCAGAAACTGCTCTTTTGACAGCGACCGTTCCAGATACTGTTCTATCTGCGCCCGCTCTAACTTCGGCAGATAATTGACTATCTTCTGTGTGAATGTTCGGGCCATACGATTTTTTTCAATGTTGACACCAATGCCCGATCCGGGCCGCGAGTTGTTCCGGCTGCCAGCCCAGTTCGGTGTATAACTGGTCTAACGTGCCATGCTCGATAAACGTATCCGGAATGCCCAGTCGCAGCAGCCGGGTGGCACTGTCTTCGTCACTGAGCGCTTCCGCGACCGCGGAGCCGAATCCGCTGGCTATGACATGGTCTTCCAATGTGACAATGCTGTAACACGCGGTAAGCTGCCTGAGCGTTTCCAGATCGAGCGGTTTGATCGCGCAGGCATCTACAACGGTAGCATGCACTCCCAGTTCTTCCAACAGCTGTGCCGCGCGGCAGGCATAATAAACCATATGACCTATCGCCAGTATAGCCACGTCATTGCCTTCTTTCAGAATTTCCCAGCGCTTGACCATATCGCTGCCGAACGCTGCCAGGCCGCCCGGTAGTATGTCCACCGGTATGATCGAACGCGGATACCGGATCGCCACAGGTCCGTCCTGATGCAAAGCATATTCCAATACCATTTTCATCGCAGTCCGGTCGCGCGGCATGTATATCTGTATGCCGGGCAAATGGCGCAAATACGCAATGTCAAAAACGCCATGATGCGTTTTACCGTCACTGCCGACCAGTCCTGCCCGGTCAAGCGCGAATATCACCGGCACATGCGGCAGGCAGACATCATGTTCAATCTGGTCATATCCGCGCTGCAGGAATGTTGAATAGATGCAGACAATCGGCCGCATGCCCCGGGCGGCCATGCCGCCCGCGAAGGTTACGGCGTGCTGTTCAGCGATGCCGACATCGATGAAACGCCGCGGAAATTCACGCGCGAACGGCTTCATGCCCGTTCCGTCACACATGGCGGCCGAGACAACGACGATCCGATCGTCCACCGCGGCAAGCTCCCGCGTAATCTCTGAAAACACCTGGGTGTATGTCTCGCCTTCTCTCGTCTTCTCCAGAGCCCCGGTACATTTGTCAAACGCCGAAACGCCATGGTAGGATTCCGGATCGAACTCAGCTGGTTCAAATCCTTTGCCCTTGGTCGTTATGAGATGCAGCAGCACCGGCATTTCTATTTCGTCCCGACAGGCTTTCAGAATAGAAACCAGCTCTTTTACGTCATGTCCGTTCATCGGTCCCAGGTAATGAAATCCGAGATTCTCAAAAACATTTTCGGGAACTATTATATGCTTTATACCACCCTGTATCCGCAGTATCCATCTCGTCAGAATTGGTCCGATCCATTTTATGCGGGGCAGAATGGTTCCGACTTTGTGCTTGATT
>CAZCLS010000111.1:0-6203 GCA_964499565.1 uncultured bacterium | reverse complement strand
AAATCCGCGAGCTTTATGCCTTTTTCATATTCATCAAGACAGGCATCCAGCGACAGATCTCCGCTTTCTATTTTTTCAACTATCTGTTCCAGTTCCCGCAGTGCCTCTTCAAATGCCGGTTTGCGTTTAGCCATGTGCGTCTCCTTGCTTCTTTTCAGTATAACTATTGGTTGAGTTCAGGTTATCCGACTATATGTTTAATCATCTGAACAATACGTCCCAGCAGCAGGCCGATTGCTTCGTTATCTAACAGAATGTTATAAACGTCCTGATATACGACCAGACCGATTAATCCCAATATAACCAGAAAGCCCAGCTTCTGATACATCAGGACGAAGCGCGCGGACAACGGTTTCCGCCATAGCGCTTCAATAAACAGCAGCACTACGTGACCGCCGTCCAGAACCGGTACCGGCAGCAGATTCAATACACCTAAATTAACCGTGATAAGCAAAACGAATCCCAGCAGTACCGTAAATCCGGCCCGGGCCGCTTCCCCGGTCATGCGTGCTATGCCGATCGGTCCGGCCAGAGATTCCAGTCCGATTTTTCCGGTAATGATAAGTTTCAACACTTGCATTAATTCGGAAAATTGTGCGTAACACAGCCGAGGACTCTCCTTCAATGCTTCAAGCGGCGTATAGCGTACTTTCTGACTGGCTTCCACGAATGTCGTGCCTATTCGGCCGATACTGCCCACATGCAGAACAAGATTTGTCTGTATCAATGTTTTTATCAATTGCCCGGTCACCCGTTCCAGAACGACTGGCACATCACCATCCGGCAGAGACCACACATACTCCTGTAATGCTTCCGGAAGAAACTTGCGTCCGTTCACTGAAATGATCCGGTCTCCTGTTTTAGCCGGGAAGTTTGTCGGCGCTCCGGGGTCGCGCACAAATACCGCTGTTCCGTGATAACTCTGAAGGGAAAGATTGTCAAACTTTCCCGCCCGTTCCGTTCCGCATACAATTCGGGCTGTTTCAAATGAATTGCTTTCATCGGCATACCGTACCGGTTTAAAGCGTTTAACGCCGAAAACCAGTGTGGTATTGGGATAACGCTGAATCTCCGCGATCAGGGTATAATATGAAATTTCAGTTGATTGCAATCCAATTAACCGGTCGACCACATCACCAATCTTCAAACCGCTTTCGGCCGCGGGTGTGTTGCTCTGAATATCAGCGACCTGCGCCCGCTGCATTTGCTGCGCGCCTATGCCCAGATATCCTTTTTCCCGGTCAAATCCCGGCCGGATTGGCGCCGTCAGAATTTCGGCGCCGCGCTGATACGTGATGGTTGTGTCAGTATTGATAAAGCTTCTGACCGACATAACCGTCTGGCGCCAGTCGGTAACCGGTGTTCCGCCGATAGAAATAATTTTATCTCCCGGTACCATCCCCGCAACGACCGCAGGAGAACCCGGTATTACCGATCCGATCGTGGTCGCGTCAAACGACAGCGACTGCTGTTCGCCATTGACCAGCAGCAGGAATGCTATCGGCAGGGCAAACAGAAGATTCATGAGCGGACCGGCAATGATAATCGCCATGCGCCGGGGAATCGATTGGGCATCATACCGTCGATGCCGCGGCACGCTTTTGTATCGATCAGCAGCCTCTTGATCATATTCTTCAGGCACATCAAACTGTCCCGCCATGCGCACATACCCGCCCAGGGGAATAGCCGAAATCCTGTATTCTGTTTCTCCTACAGTTATGCCGATAATCCGCGGTCCGAATCCCAGTGAAAAACAATCGACATAGACACCACATATTTTTGCGATAACAAAATGCCCCAGTTCATGCACAAATATCAGTATGCCTAATACTACAATAAAAATCAGTATCGTAATCATCGTTACTCCAAGTTATGCTAAAACAATCCCGCGGTATTTGCACACAATGTACGCGTTCATACCACGTTGTTATCCCACGCGTCTTACCCAGGCATCCGCCTGACGAATATCATCCAGGTTCGGATGAGCAACAAGTTCCGCCGTTTCAAGTTTCCGTTCGATATAAGCCGGTATATCCAGAAATCCGATTTCTCCGTTCATAAATTTTTCTACCGCCACTTCATTGGCGGCGTTAAGTATCGCCGGCGCCGTGCCGCCCGTTTTAAGCGCCTCATATGCCAGCCGCAGACAGGGAAAGACTGTTACGTCAGGTTCTTCGAATGTTAATATTCCCGCCTGCGCCAGGTTCAGCCGGGGTATATCCAGCGGCCAGCGCTCGGGCCAGGTAAGCGCATACAGTATCGCAAGCCGCATATCCGGCTTGGAAAGCTGGGCTATCATGGCCCCGTCATGAAACTCTACCAGCGAATGTACAATCGACTGGGGATGAATAACAACGTCTATCGCTTCCGGTTTGATATCGAAAAGCCAGCGCGCTTCTATCACTTCCAGACCTTTATTCATTAGTGTTGCCGAATCAATCGTGATTTTGCTCCCCATATTCCAGGTCGGGTGTGCCAGCGCTTCCCGCGGCGTAACCGATCGTAATGATTCGCGGTCGGCGGTGCGAAACGGTCCGCCGGATGCGGTCAGTATTACTCTGCGTACACTCCGGCTTCCTCCCGCTCCCGCCGCCTGCATGCATTGAAAAATAGCGCTGTGTTCGCTGTCGACTGGAACGATCTCCGCGTTATGGCAGCTCATCTCGTCCAGAATAAGCGGGCCGGCCGCTACCATGACTTCTTTGGTTGCCAGTGCCAGTCGCTTGCCGTCCCGGACAGCCTGCAGCGCCGGCGCCAGCCCGGCCATCCCCACGACGGCCAGTAGAACAACATCTACATCGTCAAGTCCCGCCAGTGAGGCTACCCCATCGCTTCCCGCCCGGATTTCTACTCCCGTTACGAGCGATGCCAGTGCCCTGGCCGCCGTCTGGTCATGCAGAGCGGCTATGCGGGGTTTGAATTCACGAATCTGTGACTCCAATCCTTCAATTCCCGCGCCAGCCGCTAACGCGACTATCTCAAACCGTGTTCTGTGCTCGCGGATTACCTGCAAGGCGCTGCGGCCGATTGAACCTGTGCTGCCGATTATAGCCAGCCGTATGGGCCGGGTTTGTTCCATAACGTTGTATCCTTTTTACTCCGTTCAGCAGGCTTCGATGAATTTCAGCAGTGTCTGCTTCATGCGTTCTCCCTGCTCTGCATCACTACTTTCAAAATAACAGCGGATTATCGGTTCAGTTCCCGAGGGGCGGATCAGGACCCAATCCGCTGCTCCAAAAACAAATTTGTATCCATCAACCCCGTTGAACTGCTGTACTGGCCGGCCTATAAATTCACTGGTGTCCTGAACCGCAAGTGCAGATAATATGGCATCTTTTTTCTGGTGAGTCAGTTCCAGGTCTATCCGGTCACTCCAAATCGGGCCGATTGCTGTTTCGATATCTTTCCAGATCGCTCCCAGGGATTTTCCTTCAAAGGCAACCAACTCTGCGACAAGGCCGCAGGCCAGAATCCCGTCTTTTTCGGGTATATGCCCGCCGATCGAGAGTCCCCCGCTTTCTTCACCTCCAAGTATTACGCCGCCGCCATCGATCAACGGCCCGATATATTTAAAGCCGACCGGAACTTCTATGATACTTGTGTCAAAATAGCCGGCTATTCTGTCCAGGTAGCCTGTCGTTGCAACCGTTCTGACAATTTTCCCGCTCTTTTTCCTGTTTTTCAATAAGTGCCAGGCTACCAGACATAATACGTTGTTCGCGTTGTAAAAGGTGCCGTCGCCATCAACGATGCCGAACCGGTCCGCGTCTCCATCAGTACTCAATCCCAGGTTCAAACCTTTTTCCTTTACCATGGCAGTCAATTCTTCCAGGTTTTCAGGCGCCGGTTCCGGTCGCCGGCCGCCGAACGAGGGATTAATGTAATCATGCAGACAGCTTACCTCCGCGCCGGCCCGGTGCATCATTTCGTCAAGGTAGCCGCGGCCTGCTCCATATAGCACATCGCATGCCACCTTCAATTCCGCTTTCATGAGTGTATCGAAATCCAGGAACGTCTGTAACTCGGTGAAATAGTCTTCGCGCGGGTCTATCATCTTGATGGTCCCCTGCCGGTCAGCCGGCGCTACCTCCGCATCGATCAGCGCTTCTATGCGCGCGGTTACCTCCGGCGGCGCGGGTGCACCGTTTGCCGGAGAAAACTTGATACCCTGGTATTCGGCCGGATTGTGGCTCGCGGTAAAATTGATGCCGCCCGCAAGCTTATTTTTCCTGATGTAAAATGATATGACCGGGGTTGGACAGTCCCGGTCCGTGCACAGTACGTTTATGCCGTGGCGCGCAAAATGTTCCGATGCGTATTCACGGAATTTGTCGGACATGAAACGCGTGTCACTGCCGACCATAACCGCCTGGTCCGTCAACCCGTTTTCTCTCAGATATAGAATGATTGCGTTAAGTACACGGGTAACATTGGCAAAGGTGAATTCATCACTCAAAATTGCCCGCCAGCCTGACGTGCCGAATTTAATTGTTGCTTGCGTCATTGTTCAGTTCTTTCCGTATTGTTTGAATGAAATTAGTATAGAGATTTGTCTGCCGAAAGGGCTTCAGTCCGGGGTGATTCTCCAGATAGTTCTGAAAACGACTATCCCGCCTGATTGCATCGGCAAATGCTATGCTCGCTCCGGTATATTCTCCTTTGCGGGCCAGCATGCAGCCGTAATTGTAATACACGACTGGATAGTCCGTTTCTTCCAGCACCCCGCGCTGGAATAAATCTTCTGCTTCGAGAAAATCTCCCAGGTTCATCCGCACCATTCCTAAATTATCCAGGACAAGCACATAATCCTCTTTTGACAGTATTGTATATTCCCTGGCCTTGAGCGCGGCTCGATAGGCGGCTTCCGCCCGGCGATATTCCGGCGGTTTGCGGTGATGCCAGGCATGACCCAGATACGCGTACGCTCTCGCGTAATCGGGAAAATCCCTGACCAGTCCGCCAAACAACGTTGCCGCACGCTCCATGTCGTTGCTGCAATACGCACGGTATGCTTCTTCAAAACGATCACCGGCATATTCATTCAACACTTCAGTATACGTTATTTTGCCCTCCGCGCTTGTGCCGGTCTGCAATCCTTTGTGAAATGTTTCCTGGGCCTTATCCTGCTTGCCCAGCTGGTAGTATGCCATGCCTAAATCAAAATATGCCAGAGCATTGGTCGGATTCAGCTGCAGTGCACGCTGTAATGATTGGACCGCGCTGTTGTACGCCCCTCCCTGCAGTTGGGCAAAACCAAGATTGCGGTAGGCAACCGCGCTCTTCCGGTTCAATTCCGATGCCTGTTGAAAAGCATTTATCGCCAGGTCCATTCGGCGCTGAGCCAGATAAACATTTCCCAGACACAAGTACACATCGGCGTCAAGCGGGTATAATTCCAATAGTTTTTTATACACTTCCTCAGCCCGGTCATGATTTCCGCTCTTCTGCTGCAAGGCTGCCAGGGTAAACATAATTGGTTTCGAGCGTGGTTCCTCTTTCCAGGCTTCTTCATAATGCTGGGCCGCCCGCTCATAATCAGAAAATCCCGCCACATATTTCCCGAGATCTATATGCTGCTGCGCCTTCTTGCTGACTCGCGGCTCTTTAGCTTCCCCTGCCGTACTCAACAATAAAAGGATACAGAGTGTATGTATAATAATTTTCGTTTCTTTCATAACAAAATATTTGTTTGATAATAACCATATATTCTAGATTGGATATTCTACCATTTTTGTGCCAAAATGTCACGAATATGGCCCCCTTCTCTCATAAAATCCAGCCGGACAGATGCTTCATTTCTTTACGGTGCCACCCGGAATGTTAGCGCGACACGCTTATTTCACGCATATAAATTCTCCACAGAATATGCAGCTAGTGTGACGGATCGATATAGTGCGTCCACAGCTGCTGCACTGTCGCACCTCGGACGCAGGGGCCAGATGCGAACGTACCCCGTCCTTCAAATCGATTTCATTAACGATATCTTTTAATTGCTCTTCGCTAAAATCCGTATGCTGTTTCAGCAACAACCACATCGCTTCGGTAATCATATATAATCTTTGCACTTCATGCCCCAGAAGCTCAATTTCCCGTTGAGCCCTCCGCGCCTGCGCCTGGGGACTGCTCGCTTCAATGCGCCCGCTGTCATTTTCTGCGATCCGCGGCTTGAACATATATCCGGAATTCATGATTATCTCCTTCTC
>CAZCLS010000110.1:6587-9517 GCA_964499565.1 uncultured bacterium | reverse complement strand
AATTCTATCGCGCCTGGTGGGGTGAGGGTGAAGTTAAAATATATGTCGATGGAGACACTGAATTGCCAACCCTGTGCGGCACGGGCACCGAAGATTATATCGGCTCTGGCTGGGCCCAGGGCCGGTTCGCCGATTTGTACCAGGGCTGCACAATCGCCGACCATGAAGCGATGCGGTTCGCCTTTTACCGGTATCATGTGCCCGACCCGATTTTCTTCAATACGGATATCAGGGTCGCAATGCAGCAGCTGGGCACCTGGGACCCGGAAGTACGCCCCATGCTGCATTTCATGGGCGCCACAATCCTGAAAGCCGGCGTGAAGCCTACTCCCGCCGACCTTTCTCAAGATGGCGACCCGCAGTCCAACGGCTTATTTGAACGCTGGGACGACTGGGCCTGCTGCAGCTATTTTTATCTGGACAATCCAACCAGCTGCCTCCCGCCCCTGCCGTCTTTCGAAGAACGAATAGCTGATCTTGCTTAACAGGGAAGGTAAACAATGTACCCGAATTTATCCGACCGATCCGACTGATCCGTCCGATGTAGCTTTAGTGAGTGGTAAATTGTGGCGGGAATGTTGATGAAGCATGTATGTTCGGTGTGCGAGTGTAAGCAAAACGAGTCACCCGTCTATGGACAGTCGGGTGCTACTCCCTGCTCTCTAAAAACGTGTTCCATAAATCTTTGCGGATATAAAGAGCAAGCAGCACATCTTCCCGCACGCCATAGTACTCTATCATGTACTTTTGCTCCAGCTCCGGCAGAAGTTCAACTGCTATCTCAACTGAAGTAATCAGTACCGGCACATCCTCGATCACCGATGTTTCATCCAGCCCGGTCCAATAGCCTGTCCGTGAATAACCTTTCAAATACCATGGCAGGGGCCAGATCTGATCTGGGGGCGCGATCACCTGGATCAGGATATCATTTCCCTCGGGCGTAATCGCTGCTATATCAGCAATGCGCGTCGCACATTTCAGTATATCCGGTACAGTCTGTACATACGTCCAGGGATTGCGGCCATCTGAATGATACACGAAATTCATACGGAACGCCTGCCACGCGGTAAAGAATATCAGCACGCCGATCAGAACGTATCCGGCCAGGCGGGTGGAGAGATTATGCATGAACTCTATCAGCGTTGCCGCGCCGATTCCTGCCAGTAGAATCATACCAAACAGAATGTTGAGAGCGCACCAGGGTGTTTTATAGGGGATAGCCGAATAGACGCCTGCCAGCAGCAGAGTATACAGGAGAGCAAATCTGGCAAAACTACGATTACAGCCTGACGGAAATCTGCCGCTCACAATACCTAACAACCCGATAGCGGCCAGCACCACGATACTTCGTTCAGACCACAAAATAGAACAATAATAGTACCAGGCATGCGCATGAGCTGTGTCAGTTAATCCGCGCCGGAGATACGGGACATATGACAGCAGCATATCCACAATGCCATATGGATTGGATAAAAACGAGGTGAAGAAAATAACGGCAATGCCCATAGCCGTACCGCCGGCTATCAGCAAGCCGGATACGTGCGCATGTCCTTTCCGCTCAGAACAGTTTCCAGACAACCGGTTCCAGATCCAGACGCCGAACATCGCGCCGATGAGTGCTGCAACGGTAATAATCCAGGTTTCCTTAGTACTGACCATCAGCCCCAGGAACATACCGGCCAAAACTGCCCACCATTTTTTACCTGATGAAAGGTAGCGCCAGCCGGCTACTACCAGTCCGGCAGTAAAGCAGACCAGCAACATTTCCTGGATATAAAACCGGCTGTAATAGACCATACCCGGGGAGACAGCCAGCAACAGGAGACAAACAGGCGCGGCGACCCGGCCGAGTTCCTTGTAAAGCAGTGCCGTCAGGAGAATCAGCAGTATCCCGAAGAACACCGGTACTAACCGGAATGTCCATTCTGTTGTGCGGGAAAAATCAGTGCCGGTCGTCAGCCAGGCCAATGGCAGTGAAAAGTAGTATAAGGTCGGCCCGTGATGGTCGGCCGGATCATAGCGGTAGACACATGTTTGCTGGAGTTCTCCGCAGCGCACAGCCTGGTTGGCTTCGTCATGGTGCATGGGACGTCTAGCCAGTTCCGGTAAACGCAGAAGCAGTGCGGCTGATACCGCCAACACACACCAATACAGTATCCGGTATTTCATGTGTGACCGTTTTGCGGTTAGGACTACTTGCCGTACACTTCCACTTCAGTGTAATGGTTCATTTCACTGGCGGTACTGCCGTTGCTGTACGAGCGGACATAGCGGGCTTTTTCAGCGTTCACCGGTATCAGGCGGCCTTCATAGGTTTCGACATATTCAAAGTCTTTACCGATGCCTTTGCCGGCTGAATTGTCATGATCGTTATTGAAGACGGTCCGCACATTTTCTATGAAATCCTGATCATCGGCAATCTGGATCACGACATCACGATAGACACGCGCCATGCTGTGAAAATGCCAGACAACAATACCATACAGCTCATATTCCTTGCCCAGGTCTATCTGCACATACTGTTCTCCGGGGCCTAATTCGACAAAACTGCCGTCCTGACCTTCCTTATCTCCATTGGTAACCATTTCAAGCTCGCCGACAATCGGCTCTTCATCACTGGCGCTGATTGATGTATCGAGCGCCACGTTTTTCACGCCGGGCGGGGCATAGAACGGATCTCGTTTTTTGCCTTTGAGTTTCGGATCGAGGCGCGCTGATTTTAAACTGGTGGGCGTGCCGACAAAACGTGGTTTAGGTAGTTTTATCGCTATTTCCACCTTGCCGGCCGGGGTTTGGTTTTTCTGCTGTTCAACAATCGCGCCGGCTTTCTGTACTGTATTGGATACAGCCGCTGCCGGGATTGCTTTTGCGGGTTGCGCGGCATGCGCGGCAAAAGCACAAAAAAGAATAGCAAGCGCGCTGACGCTGCG
>CAZCLS010000110.1:0-6487 GCA_964499565.1 uncultured bacterium | reverse complement strand
GCGCGGCATGCGCGGCAAAAGCACAAAAAAGAATAGCAAGCGCGCTGACGCTGCGGATATTCAAATAATTCATTGTTAAGACTCCTCTGAGATTATTGCATGTATATATCACTGTTCTAGTATACCATAAGATCGTTTGTCCCCTGTTCGCTTCTGCAAGCGTTCCATTATCAGTCAGACTTGTCGGACTTGTCGGACTTGTCAGACATTTTTCTACATATAATCCTGATTCCAAACGCTTTTCTCAACCTCTGTAGCCGGTCTCGCTGAGGCCGGTTTTTTAACGAACGAGTCCGGTCCGGGGTCAGCGACCCCGGCTACAACTGCGTCTGTTCCTTTCTACTCCCCTTCACTCGCCGCCTTGCCCCAGACTTCCACTTCTACATAGCGGTTCATCTCATCACCGGTATTGCCATTGCTGTATAACCGGACATAACGGGCTTTGACTCCCTTCACCGGAATCAAACGGCCTTCAAATGTCTCGACAAATTCTTTATCTTCCCCCGCACCTAAACCGGCGGTGTCATCCTTATCATTGTTAAATACCGTTTCAACGCCGTCGCTGAATTCCGGATCATCGGAAAGCTGGACGATCACATCCCGGTATATCACCGGTTTATTATGATTGTGCCAGCAAACGATCGCGTAAATATCAAATGTGTTTTCCAAGTCGATCTGCACATACTGCTGGTCCATGAACAGCTCGACAAAACTGCCTTCCATGCCGTTTTTATTCCCGTCGGTAATCATCGTCAGCTGACCGAGCATCGGTTCTTCATCACTGGCACTCACCGGTTTATCCCGCGAGAGTAGTTGAACACCTTCCGGCACCAGCAGCGGTTTACGTACCGTAGAAAACGGCATTTCAGCGGTACTGTCAGGTGGAATGGATGGCATCTCATTATAAGCCGGCTCGGGCAGTTCCAGCACCAACGCTTCTAATTTGCGTCCGGCGATAAACTGGCTGATGCTGTCATTCAGAATTTTCAGTACTGCCTTACTGGTCATTGACGCGCCGGTAACGGCATCGACTTCATTCGGCTTAGCTTCACCGCGGGCAATTTTCATGCCCGGCATATCATCCGGTCCGACGATAGATTTACCGCGGAACTGGTCCAGAAATTCGGGAGTGCTTATCTTACTGCCTAATCCGGGAGTTTCTTCCTGCTGGTAAATTTTGAAGGTCTTAATCGTGCGCCGGTCAGGCGCCATAACCATGATACCGCGCATCAGCCCGCAGCGCCCGGTTCCTTCAACATTAAACCCGATACCCTGCACTACCCCATCCTGTTCTACTTTATACAACGTAAATCCGTCTTTCGTGCTGGTTGTCACGCGGGTATTATATAACTCACGAATCTCGGTTGCCGGCAGTTTATCGGTTTCAATCAGATCGAAAGCCTGCAGTACCGCGGCGGATTTTGCCAGAGCGGCTAAGCCGGCTATGGCTTCTTTCCAGCGTTCATGAGCAGCGGTCAGTATCAGCGCCGACACGGCGCAGATGACAACGGTAAACATCACCGGATATATCGTTTTCAACAGTTTCTTCATGCTTCCCGTGTATGATCGAACATATAATCAAGTGTCGGCGCGAAAACATTGCCTAACAGCACCGCGAACATCATGCCTTCGCCGTAGGTTGCATATAATGTTATCCCGACCGACAGAACGCCTATAACGAAACCATACAATAATTTTCCCTGCCAGGCACGCGGAGCCGTAACGGGGTCGGTCGCCAGATAACAAGCCCCGAACGCAAACCCGGGCATCAGCAGCAGCTGGGTAATTTCCCTGCCCGCAAACGGTGTCAGCATAAGTATGCCCGTCAACGCCGCGCCGCCCGCTAAAACACTCAGAATAATTTTCCAGTCCGCTGCCCTGGCAATCGCCAGCACCAACCCGCCGCCAAGGATCGCCGGAACAACCCATGTGCCGGCCGGGCCGGGCACGGAGCTGATCAGCATCCGCATCATTTCATTAAACGTCTCTTCGCTGCCAGCGGCAGATGAGGCTGAGGTATCAACCACGATCAGCGGATAGGCCAGCATGATAAAGCAGCGTCCCACCAGGGCCGGATTAAAAATTGTAAAACCGCTGCCTCCGAACAGCATCTTTCCAAAAAATATGCCGAACAGCATGCCCAGGCCCGCCAACCACAACGGTATTGTCGGCGGCAGCATCAGAACATAAAGGCAGGCTGTAACAAGCAAAGACATGCTTATCCGCCGTTTGCGGAAAACCGCGAATGCTCCTTCAATCAGAGCGCCTGCTGCCAGGGCAACCGCCAGGAGCATAAGTACCCGCACTCCCTGACTGTACCAGGCAAAACCGTACAACGGCAACAGCAGTACAAGTACTATCAGCATATCCCGCACTCTTGGCTGCACCCGTACGGAAGCTGGTGATTCAACAGTATTCATTCTTTGTCCATGAATTAAAAGGCGTCATAAAAAATATCCTGTTCCGCTATTCCTTTAGCTTTCAATACCGCCGTTGCCGCGTCTACCATCGGGGGCGGACCGCACAGAAACGCTTTACGCCGCGCGCTTTCAGTGAGATGCCGTTCCACTGAGTTATGAATAAAGCCGGTCTCCCCGCTCCACGTGTCGTCCGAGCCGGGTTCAGACAAGGCGTAATGCACCCGCAGTCCCGGATATGTTTTTTTCAGTTCCCGGTATTCATCCTCATAATAAACGTCCCGCCCGCTGCGCGCGCCGAAAAACAACCAGCACGGTGATTCCGGAGCAACGGATGCCAGATGCTCTACTATTGCCCGCACCGGCGCCATGCCGCAGCCGCCTGCCACGCACACCATCTCCACACCGGGCTCAGCCGGCAGCTGGAACTCTCCGTACGGACCGGTGAACATGAGTTCATCGCCGGCCTGAACAGTATGCAGATACGTTGACCCCAGTCCGTCCGGAATCAATCGCACAACCAGCACAATCTCTCCCTGGCGACGGGGAGGAGACGCGATGGAATAGGCCCGGAATTCAGTACCGTTCCCGGTCGGAACACCTACCTGAACATATTGTCCGGGGATAAATTGAATCTCTGCCGGTTCAAGCAGTTTGAGGGTCAGTTCCCTTGTGTCATGCGTTACCATGCGTACCGTGCTGACCCGCGCACTGAATTTTCTGACATCCAGATAATCAGCTCGAACAGCAATACTGATGTCCTGTTTAACCTTGACCTGGCAGGCCAGGCGCACTCCACTGTTCTGCTCTTCGGGAGTCAGAAACGTCATTTCGGTCGGCAGCACCGGCCCGCCGCCCGATTGCACCGTAACTTTACAATAACCGCAGGTCGCCTGTCCGCCACAGGCGGAGGGAATATAAATCTCATGCGTGTACAGCGCTTCAAGCAGTGAGCAGCCGCCTTCTATCACCAGACGGCGGTCGTTGTTGAGAGTAATAGCACATTCGCCATAATTTGTCAGCAGTTTATGCGCTATCAGCAGGATAATTGAAAAGCCGCCGCCTACTCCGCACAAAACTGTCAATGCATACACAAAAACCATACAGTCCTTTATTGAATCGTAACCATTCCGGTAAAACCCATAAATGCCATGGCCATAAGGGCCGTGACGATCATTGTCATGCCCAATCCTTTCAGAGCGGGGGGAATATCAGCTGACTCCAGCCGGCGGCGGATACCCGCCATAGCGCAGATAACCATGGTCCAGCCTATGCCCGACCCGCTACCATAGGCCAGAGACTGCCAGAATCCGTATTCACGCAGTATCATGAACAGACTGGCTCCCAGGATCGCGCAGTTGACTGTTATGAGAGGCAGATAAATGCCAAAAGTATAATACAACACCGGCACGAAGCGCTCGATAATCATCTCGACCAGCTGGACAAAGCCGGCGATGACGACGATAAACACTATCAGAGAAAGAAAATCGATTCCGAGCGGCAACAGCACATGGTGGTAGAGCAGATAATTCAACACGGTTGTAATACTCATCACAAACGTGACCGCGACTCCCATACCGAATGCCGTACGCATATTGCGCGACAAAGCAGTAAAGGCGCACATCCCCAGAAAATCGGCCAACAGAATGTTGTTGGTTATAATCGCCGCGAAAAATATGATCGGTGCGGGAGTCATTTAGCAAGATGGTTAATGGTTAATGGTAAAGGTAGATGGTTAATGGCCGGACGGGCGACAGCACGGCTGGTCCCGCCAGCGGCGCGGATTGATGGTTGATGTGCGATGGCCGGGCGGGCGACAGCACGGCTGGTCCCGCCAACGGCGCGGATTCGTTCTTATTTCTAATGTTCATGCTCGCATGTGTCACAGCCGGGACCGGCCTGGGGATACATAGACCGCACTATCCAGACTAACAGGCCCATCGCCAGAAATGCGCCGGGGGCCATTATCATCAATCGGCAAGGCAGATAGCCGGCTGGCATGATCTGATAACCGAACAATGTACCGCTTCCTAACGGCTCGCGCACTAACGCGATAATTATCAGTACCAGGCCATACCCGAGCGCATTGGCCGCGCCGTCCATCATGGCTAAAACAGGTTTATTGCGAGAAGCGAACGCTTCGCAGCGGCCCATGATGATACAGTTCGTGATTATCAATCCCACATACGGACCCAGCGCCCTGCTCAGCACGATGTAGTGCGATTTCAGATACAGGTCCGCGACGATTACCAACGTCGCGATTATCAGCATCTGCGTGATCATACGCACATTGCGGGGTGTAACATTTCGCAGCAGCGAGACTAAGAAACAACTCAGCGCGGCGACAAACAACAACGCGCTGCACATGACCAGGGTGGTATCCATGCGATTGGTGACCGCCAGGGCTGAACATATCCCGAGTACCTGGGCTAACACAGGATTGTCTTTCACGACACCGTTCTTCAGCGTTGAAGACAATGTCGGTTTCATTTCTAATGAATGGACAGCCATAGTTTTATTACAAATAATTATTCACGCGCAGCAGTACTCCACCACTCCATTACTCCACTACGCCCATCATCACGCCTTAAATTCTTTCTGCTCTAAATCAATCGTCTTGCGCGCCGCAACGGCATCATTAGCCCGCAGGACCGTTACCGCTGTCGCAAAAGCTTCTTCGGCAGGACAATTCAATGTTCCCTTACCCCGCACCGCTTCAAAGAAATTTTCCAGGTGCGGCTGGTGAATCGGTTTCTTTGAATCTTCTACCATCTTGAGCGATTCCGGATCGGCCGACCCATCAGCCCGGCGGGTTTCGCCTACTTTCAATTCAATCGCGTCGCGGCCTAAAGTAGAAACTTTATCAGCTTCATCTTCCCATTCCTTCCGTTCGGCCTGAACTTCGCGGAAAAGGAAATTCTTAGTCGGGTCTTCTGAAATGACGATCGTGCCTTCCGTTCCCATGAATGTTTCAAAGTATCCGCCATTGCTGGTGGTATTGGCAACCTGGTAAAATCCGCGCGCCTCGCCTTCTTTGGTTTTATATTCATAGGTAGCCAGAATCGTGTCGGGCCAGTCCCGGTCTTTGTAAAACCCTACTCCCCCGCTGGCTAAAACAGCATGCGGGCATGCTTCCAGAAACCAGTTGAATATGTCAATCTGATGCGAGCCCAGATCGCTCATCGGCCCGCCTGAATATTTCCTGAAATTACGCCAGTTACGGAACTGCTCCATGCTTTCATACCCCCAGCGCTTAAGGGTGTCGCTGTCCATGGTGTACTGCTTGGGCCATCCTAACGGTTCCTGCACGGCTCGGTTCCACTGTCCGTTCACATGCGTGACCCGCCCCAGGATATGTTCCGTGTCAATGAATTTTTTGGCATGCAAATAACGTGGATTGCTGCGGCGCTGATGACCGATCTGCAGCAGCTTTCCGCTCTGTTTCGCCGCCAGCACCATACTCCGGCAGGCATCGATCGTATGCGCCATCTCTTTTTCGCAATACACATGGCACCCGGCTTTCATCGCCGCTTCCGTCTGTTCCGCGTGTACCCAGTCCGGTGTCGCGATAATCACCGCGTCAAGCCCTTTTTCTTTCGCCAGCATCTCCTTGTAATCTGCATATACCGTCACATCCTGCTTGAATTTCTTGAGAATATTCGCGGCATATTTCTGGTGATAGGGCCAGATATCACAGATGGCTTTGAATCGAATGCCCGGGATTTTGAGGCATGACATCATCAGCACCCGCCCCTGGCTTCCCGTGCCGATCAGCGCTACCGCCAGTTCATCCGGCGCTTTTTCTCCCGCGGCAGCAAGCTCAGAAAATACCCGGTTCGTAAATGCCAGGCTCGCTCCCGTAGCGGCTAATGACTGAATAAATCTTCGTCTGCTGATTGTGTTATTACTCATGCCTCTTCCTTCGTTTTTATAGTATTACGCATTTACATGTCTTTCATCATTAAAGCGTCGCGCAGCATGATCTGCTCTTCACTCTGTTCCAGTTTCAATAACATTTCAAAATACTCCCGCACATGGTCGGACAAGGCCGTGTCAAGGATCTTCCTGTA
>CAZCLS010000109.1:3233-9521 GCA_964499565.1 uncultured bacterium | reverse complement strand
AACTATGTGTAACCGCCACGTATAACGGATCGTCAGTAGACCTGACATTCAGTTGTGAACCGCAACCGCGAGTCCGGTCATTAACCGTACTGGAGGAAAAAGACGGGAAGATAAGGCGGAAACCAGACAAGGTAGTAGAGGAGTTTTTTCCAGGGCAGGAAAGCAGCATATTCAAGCCCAACAGCTGGTTTAAAGAGATTCAGGCGTTGCGCGAGAGGTATTATCAACAGGGGTATCATGGAATGTCACTGGACCTGACAACACAGACAGACCGGGTTAACAGGATTATTGATCAGAAGGTAGTGATACATACCGGCACGCGCACATTTATCGACAGCATAATAGTATCCGGTGCGGCCAGTTTCACACCTGAGGAAATCTCGCTTCTGCTGCATTGCCATCCAAGGAATGATTGGTTGTTCAGGAAAGGAGAGTATGACCCGCGTCGATTTAAAGACGATGCTGAAGCGGTCAGGCAATTTTATTTTAAACATGGATTTCTGGACGCACAGGTAACGGTCACGAATGTTGAGACCCGGCGGGCGGAGTATGTAGATATCAAGGTGAACATCACGGAAGGCCCGCAATACACGTTAGGAGAAATAACCTGGAAACAGCGGGTAATACCGACAAATGATTTTACAGAGGTGAAGAAGGCCCTTGAGCTTGAAACAGGAATGGTATATTATGCATCCCTGCCTGATGATATCCGGGCTTATGTACAAGCATTCTGCCGGGATCGCCTGCAGGTAAATCCGGAAGTGCAGATCGTGACATTGTTAAATCCTGAAAGTTCGCCCTTATCGCCCGTTGTAGACATAACGATAACAATCCGCCGGTTGAAAGAAGAAGGGGCATATGAGCACAAACTACCGGCTCGTTTTTACAATCCGCTGATATTCGGCAATGGGGGGAGGAAAGAGGTCAGATGGTAGATGTAGGGTTCAGGGTTCAGGGTTCAGGGTTCAGGGTTCAGAGAGCCGATGTCCGATTACCGATAACTGATTACCGATTACATCAAAGCAATGTGGCCGCCGGCGAGGGGGTTATGGCTGGAGCGAGACGGTGGATGTGTTACGAGGGCAGAGAGAGAGTTTTGGTTTAAGGTTTACAGTTTAAAGGGGTTTAGGGGTACAGGGTGAATTGTGCGTGTACCTAACTTCGCGATCAGGCGGGTGGATCAACAATGATGAGTAAGGTTAGAAAAAACGCTCAGTTACGGTTCTAATTACAGAACAGGGATATATGAAAGGTACCAGCACTATTGTAATACCAGGCAGTCTCGCTCTGCTCTGCCTGGCATTGAACGTACCCGGGTTCAGCGTGCCAAACAGCGCGCCAAAGGATGTGAAGACGGAATCTCGCAAAGGTGACGATACCTATGATTTTCATTATGATATACGGTATCCGGGACATTTGCGCAGTGATACGAGTTATGACAAGGTAACAGAAGAAACGGGTGATATCAAAGACTATACACGCCGGGTGGTAGAATTCTGGCCGAAGCGGGGAATTGATGTTACGCCGCTTGCAGACATTGCAGGGGCGCCGAAACGGATATGGACGCCGGTAATACCGGACGACACGATGACTAGAACGGTGGTTGACAATTTCCCATCTAAACCGTTTGAAGCCTATTTAACAGGATTTAGAGGAGTGGGCGACGATGCTTTGGCAAATGTAAACGATCCGGACTCGTTCAGTTGTCCGGCACCAGTTCTGCTTTTGCCTGACGGGAGCAAAAGGGTTGTATTGGCGAAATATCTAAGTCCCGAAGACCGGCGATACGTACTTGATATATACAAAAAGGATTTAGAACGGATATCCAAGACGCTCTTGCAGGAAGACTATCTTGTACAGGAAGAAGTTAAGAAAAAAAACAGTGCAACTGGTGAGGACGAACTCTATAAAGATCATGAATTTGTACGATTTGATACAAAGCATATTTCAATCCTGGTACCGGGAAATCCACCTGAGACCGGCAAAAGCTGGGTGCGTAAGGATAATCATGCACAGGTGATGCAGACAATTCAATACCTGAAGAATCAATTTGAGGCATACTGGAGCTATCACGAATACTCTGGTGCGCTTGTCAGGTATTGGGAAAACGAAAAACTTTTCAAATACACCCCAACAGTAATGCACGGCGGCGGCGGCGGCGGTGGTGGATATGGCGGATGCAAAATTGGGGGACCACGTCCGAAGATAGTTTTCCATGAATGGGGACACGGAATGCAAGTAGGGGGATTGTGCGGGCTTGGCGGCAACGAATCCGCAGCGGACGCGTTATCGATCATGGGGGATCCATCCGACATAAAGCGTGCAGGACAGTTGCTGGCACGCCCCTGGAAAAATTTCTTTCACGGGTCGTATCGTGGAGGAAGCGGCTATGAAATTCTTGCCGACGATCCGAACTGGGGGTATGCGATAACAGCCGTAACATCAACCCTTGCGGCGGAAGAAGACTACACCCCCATGCATGTATATGCGCACTTAGGAGTTGAACGAGGATTGTGGAAAAAGGGGGAAGGAATCAAAGGCATGGGCGATCTAATGGGTCAGATAGGCGCCCGGTTTGCAGAATTCGACTGTTTTCAGGAATTCCAGTTCCGCAGCCATTTCGGCGCACCGAACAGGTCTTACCTGGTGCCGGTTGACACGGAAAAAGGGATATACCGCTGCCCGGCAGGCGAAGCGCCGGAACCGTTTGGTGTCAGTATTTCGCGAATTGTTCCTGATACAGACGCGAAAGCGATCACGATAGATTTTCAAGGCGAATACGATCCGGAAACATATTCCGACTGGCGAGCATGCATAGTAGCGGTAGGAAACGATAATCGCTGCCGATACAGCCCTTTATGGAATAAAGGAAAAATGGCGATGGATGTCAGGGAAGGCGATAAGCGTTATTGGCTTACGGTTACGGCAACACCCAAGGCATTATTACAAGGCGAAAAGCGCGGAGTGGCGTGGATCGTGTACCAGGGTGGATTTACGTATCGGTATCCGTACCAGGTTGTTTTAAGTAATTGCACACCCGGCTCGGCGTACGCATCTGCCAAAGACAACAATAACACATTACTGGCAGCGCCGGAATGGACTGAGGCGACAGTATATGGCGACTTATTTGATTTACCGGCGAAGATGGGCGCTGAAGAAAAGAAGGCCTATTGCAAGCAGTTGGAATCAATACTGCGGTTTGCGACTGGGAAGAAAAGAGAAGTGGAAGAAGAGTACGCCGCAACTGATGCCGAGGCATTTGTACACGAGCGCTGGTATTATAGATGGGCCATCTGTATGAGTGATGCAATGATCCAGCGCATCAAATTATTGCTGGAGAATCTGGATGGAGGGCCGCATGAGAATGGCGGTGGATGGGTAGCGGCAAGTGCATATGCGGCGCCAACAGCGTATGTAGGGAAAAACTGTTACGTGCTGGATGGCGCACAGGTATTAGACAACGCTGTACTAATAGATTCTGCGGTTGTGCGCGGTAAGGGAGCGATTATCAAGGATAACGCAAAATTAAGTGGAAAAGCGGCGATTATCGGCGATATAGTTGTTGGCGGATATGGTCGGATAATCCATCCAATAATAAACCAGCCATCATTATTGATAGCGCCAGCCGACAGAGTGACACTCCAACTGAATGGCACACCGCAAGATGGTTTATTTAAAGATGGATTAGTAGCAAATTACGCCTGTTTACGTCCTGAGGCAGTACTGCTGGAAGATCTATTAAAAACTCGCAGTTCAACTGCCTTTTTTAACGGCGGGCATATGACCAAAAACCCACTCAGTTATGATGGCCGCTTAGTTGGAACACCCGGATTTGATACAGCGGAAGGAACCGGAGCCGTGATATTTGACGGAAACGGGCAATACGGGGAACTGGCGCCCGATGCGATTGATTTTGGTGAGATCGTTGTTGTCATTAGAATCAAACCCGAAGCAGCCACGACGAAGCAAGCCATATTTGACTTTGGCAGCAGCCCAGATGATCGATTGCTGTTGGAGCTTGCAGCAGATGGCAGCCCGATACTGTCATGGCAGGTTAAGCATGAAAAGACAGCTGAAAAGATTATTGGCTCAACTAAGTTGATGTTCGGTCGGTGGTTAACGCTGCGCATGGAAATAGACGGGCAAAATGTTAAACTCTATCTTAACGATGCGTTAATCGGCCAAAAGAAGAGTTCGTTCCGCCCGGCGGATGTATATGCGCCCCAGCATGGCCGGCGTAATTTTATTGCACGCGATCGTAGCGACAGGAATCCGAGCTATTTTAATGGCCGGCTGGATTTTGTGCGAGTGTATTCACAGGTGCCGGAAAAATATGATGAGCTGCCTGATATGCCATTGATTAGTCCGACAAAAGCGATGGCGGGGATATTGGAGGCGCTTGAAAAAGAAGAAGCTGAAAAGAACCCCCCAAAGCTGGGCAGAGACCACTTCAGTATACCCTTGGCGCTTAAGAATGGCTGGCTGCACAATAAATATTCTTGGATTGATGTACTACTTGAATGGCGATACCTGGATGATTGGAAGATAGATGAAAAGAGCACTGACGAAATAACTGCAGTTCGCAATAAAACATATGAGCTTGAATCGCAGTTCATGCTCAAGCGATTTGAATTGCAAAAGGAGTATTTAAAGAAACATCCGGAACGCAGACCAGTTTCATGCGGAAATCGTACGGAAACCAAACAGCAAACGGCAAACAACACACGTGTGGAAAATAAACAGTTGCATGGATTCGACCACCAACTACTGAAGAAGAAATTAGAAATAACAGAGCAGGTATACACTGAAAACAGCGATAGTGTTAAGGAAATTAACTCGTTGAAAAAGCGGCTTGCTTCCCGCATACAGCAGCTCACACGTAAAACAGGGCCGGTAGCCAAAGTGTTTGAACCGGTTATCCAAGGGAATAGAGCTGCCATCAGGGCATTGGAAAAAGATGGAACAGAACGAACTGACAGCGAGCAGAAAGAGATTACACGTTTGAAAAATGAGAATCAGCAACTGCGTCAGTTACGCGACACAGTTCTGGTGCGAAGAGATAATGACCTGGCACCGCCATCGGGGCTATTATATCTGGATAAAGAAATAAGCGGATTGCGCAAACGAATAGCCAGTAAGGAGTTGATACTTTCCTCGCTGTGCGCTCAGAAACTTTTAGGAAATGATGCGTATATAACATTAAAAATGGAAGCGGACAGGTTGAAGGTAAAAACTAAATCGCCGGAAATGCAGGGTGGCGAAGAATGCACCGAAGAGATAGCAGGATTTGCTGATTACTTGAAGCAGAACGCTGAAATTGTCGAACTGCAAAAAGAGGCGCTTAAAGCCGGGCTTGATTGGTATCAGCTCTGTACGAAGGTAATGTATGATGTTGTACCGCCGGAATATTACTTTCCGAATGATATGAACTATAAAGCACGGAAATTCACGCTGGCGACAACATCGCGGGACATACCGTATTTTAAGCAGTTCAGAAGCTCTACGGATGATATTGATCAATTGAAAGAAGCAATAGACTGGCAGCGTACCTGGTCGGAGACCTGCGAAGATTGGGACACGGAAAATGAGCTTGAAAAGGAATATGAAAAACAGAACGACCGCGTTAAACGCTGGCTGAAGAGAGTCAAGCCGTATAGGTATGGGGAATAGGAGGGACGGTTCCCCATAATCCTCCCGTATTTCGCACAGAGACGCAGAGGCGCTGAGGTGGGGAGATGATGAGGCAATAATACGATTGCCCGGGCATTATGGAAGATACAACATGAGCATCCCGACCAGATGGAGAAGGTATCGCGCAAAGCGATTATCTACATACTACTCAACCAGGACAAGACATTCGATGAATACATTCAACCAAACTGGCCTGACCTTCAGGTTCTGTGCAGTTTCCAGCAGTTCTGGTGTATAGCATACAATACCTCGCAAAATATACCGGAAGGCCCACGAAGGTATTTTGAAGGCCCCAGGACAGAGGGCAGAGGACAGAGGGCAGAGGACAGAGTACAACTCACGACTCACGACTTGACGACTCACGACTCAACGACTCACGACTTGACGCCTCACGGCCCTTGGAAAACAGTCGCCCGTGTGGAACCGGCCTCCCACACTGACTGTTCACTGCCCACGCTCAGCGCTGCCAGCGTGCAAGGAGGGCCTGGGCGTCTGTAATAGACTTCATACCTTTGACACCGCACAGTTGGTTTGTGCGGGCGACAAGATAGAGCGGGTCCAGACCGGGTTGATTAACAAACAGGCGCTCCTCATGAT
>CAZCLS010000109.1:1826-3133 GCA_964499565.1 uncultured bacterium | reverse complement strand
ACAAGATAGAGCGGGTCCAGACCGGGTTGATTAACAAACAGGCGCTCCTCATGATCTACCAGAACGACCATAGCGGTAATACCCTGCAACTTAAGCCAATCTCTGAAGTCACGCAGCTGATCATAGCCTGTTTCACCGGGGGAGGGGATAAGGGAAAACAGTTCAACTGAACCGTCTGTTGAATAGAAACGTGCGCGCAAAGCGCCGTTAAAGAACGGCAAGCCCAGATAATTTTCGGGAGTAAACTCAATACTGTCGGGAGGGGGCGAAATTATACTGAGAGAAGCCACTTCAGGCGGAAGAATCCACTGGCTGCCGGGCAGGGCATTACATAAAGCGGTAAACGGCAATTCATAATCATAGAGCGCCGGACTGGTACCGTTCAACACAGGGCCGGTCCAAACGACGCGGGAATCTTTAAGGGCGACCATTGTCATACCGACACGTTTTGAAGGTCCGCCGCGCACAGCGGATTGATCGATGCCGGATGGGGAGCTTGAATAGATACCGTAGGCGTGCAAGGCAGACGGGAATTCGGCGCCATAAAACAACAAAGGACCGGAAGAGTAAGGATTTTGATTAGTAAAGACAGCGGAAAAGAATGAACGGGCAGCGAATCGTTTCAGTAGAATATCGGGAAAGAACACCTGGTCAGTCACGGAAGTGACAGGGATTTGTGTAAAAGAGCAACAGGAGAATTTGCCATAGGTTTGAGAAATCCAGTTGCTGAACCAGACGATGGGCGGAGGAACTGCGCTGGAAGAGACCGGCGGAGGGGATTGACGGTCCGAGCAGCCGCACAGAATCAGGAGCAGAAGGGCGGCGCACAAGAGAGAGTATTTTGGGCGTTTAATAGACATTGAGAAGGAAGGCTCAGTCAGTTTCCATGGAAATTAATTCAATACCGCATTGTTCGGCAATATGAAGACTTTTTTCATCGCGGTAAAATTCACCGTAATAAATACGGATAATACCACTGTTGGCAATTAATTTAAAACAATTCCAGCAGGGACTGGCGGTGACATACATATCGGCGCCGTCGATACACACTCCGTTACGGGCGGCCTGTATAATGGCATTGGCTTCGGCATGGACTGTAGCGATGCAATGGCTGTCCAGAATATCACAGCCGATATCAGTGCAATGGGGGAGACCGCGGATACTGCCGTTATAACCGGTAGAAAGGATTCTTTTATCACGCACAATAACGGCGCCAACGCTTTTACGCGGGCAGGTTGAACGGGTAGCGACTTCCTGGGCAATATTCATAAAGTAGGTATGCCAATCAACACGAGTATCAGTCATAG
>CAZCLS010000109.1:0-1726 GCA_964499565.1 uncultured bacterium | reverse complement strand
GCAATGGGTGCCGCACGGAACCCATGCCCGCATGCTGCGGCGGGAACTGCCCGCGCAGCCGGAACCTCAGCGCCTGGCATATATGGGTCACGTTCAGAAAAAGTCGGGGATTCAAATGCTGCTGGCTGTAATGCCGGCGCTGATACAACAGTTTCCTCAGGTTCGGCTGGATGTAATCGGCGGCGGACCGTATCTGTCTGAATTACAACGGCAGGCGTGCGAGTCGGGATTAGATGAGAGAGTTACTTTTCATGGATTTATTGACGATCATACTGATCTGGAAAAAATACTGATGCAGTGCGGAGTGGGCGTTGCTCTCTACGATCCGGCTTCGGCTGATTTTTCGTATCTGGCTGACCCGGGCAAACCGAAAGTGTACCTGGCCTGCGGATTGCCTGTAGTGATAACGGACGTGCCGGAGATAGCTAAGGAAATAGAAGAGCGGGGAGCTGGGAGCGTTGTCGGGTACAATGCGGAAGAGATTCAGAAAGCGCTGAGTGCGATTTTAACGGGGCATGAAGGATACAGACGTGCGGCTCTGGCGCTGGCGGAAGAGTATGAGTGGGAAACGGTGTTCCGGAAGGCGTTTAGAGGTTGAATAGTGGTTAGGGTTCAGGGTTCAGGGTTCAGAGGGCAGAGGGCAGAGGGCAGAGTTTTGGTTTAAAGGGGATAGGGGCAGAGGTTGCATAATTACACCGAAGTTTTGATTTGCAGACATATGAAATCAAATATATGCTTCCACTTGAAAAAGACAGCCTGAAGGCTGGACTCCAATCCTCGCCGCTGGCGGGACCAGACAGGTTGGCACCTGTCTGGCGCAATCGGTCTTCAGGTGTTTTTTAGGCTGGACTCCAACGTAAGGAGCGAGCGAATATGCAGGCGGACTCCCTTCATTGCTTGTTGGCTGCTGACTACCCATGATTGTGGAAGGCGGTGTGTTATTTTTACATCTGATTCACCGGCGGGATGAACCCACCGGGGTCTTTTCAGCATTCCAGCTGGTGCCCCATGGGGTATGCTTGTTTATGACTGCCCGAATGTTGCGGGAAGGAATGAAGCGGCGGGCTTCATTCAAACTGATTCACCGGTGACGCAAGGTCACCGGGGTCTATGTAAGACCCCCCCGGGTTTATCCCGGGGGTGAATGAGTTACGAATAAAATACTGGTTTTCCCCTCTTTACTCAATCGGGTAGTCACTGGATAGCATGCTTTAAGGGGAGACGGCTGGAATGCATGCTTGTACCGTGCTGACACTCCGGGTGTCTCCCCCTGAAGCCCGTGAAGGACTGACTACCCGGGATGTGGGGAGGGAATGAGCGGCTGATTTGATGCAAACTGATTCACCAGTGAGTCAAGCTCACTGGTGTCTTTCTTTAAGATGGAAGATGGGTAATGGAAGATGGTAAATGAGAGACGATGAAAAGTTAATGACTAACATTCAATTCCAGGGTGAAATTATTATACCCTTTTAAAAATTTCTGTGTCAATCCGTGTCTTCAGTGGTTTCTAATAAATTTTCAGTCAAACGGCCATTCTACTGCGGTGGGGACAGGGATGATCAGCGGGCGTAGGGTGGTTCGTTACCGGGAATCCACTTGATATTACAGCCCATACTGGGTTTTTGTTTGGCGGGCACGGGGATGCCGGCCAGAACAGCATCGATAGCGGCACGCAGGTCCTTGCCGGTTACCGGCACATCGTTCCCGGGGCGGCTGTCATCGAGTT
>CAZCLS010000108.1:0-9541 GCA_964499565.1 uncultured bacterium | reverse complement strand
GTTGGGGGAAGGTGTGAAACGGTTGGCTTCATTCAAACTGATTCACCGGCGACACGAGGTCACCGGGGTCTTTATTGAAGATGGATGATGGATGATGAGGAGGGTTCAGGGTTCAGGGTCACTGAACATTACTCCAATACTCCACAACTCCATTACTCCAATCATAAAGCCTGCACATCCGGCCTCGCCGATATCTTTGCCCGCAAGCATTCGCAAACGCTATTGACAGCAGTACAGCAAGCATTTATAATAGGAGCAATCAAATCAAACTGCAGAACCGATCGATTTGGCAAATGGATACATAACCAAAGCGTCTCAGACACCGCATGATAACACACGATACCGAGGCAATCCTTGAAAGCATATCGGACGGGGTATTTACCGTAGACGAGGAATGGCGGATACAATCGTTCAACCGAGCCGCTGAAGAAATCACGGGAATAACGCGCGATGAAGCGATCGGGCGGCTCTGCTCAGAGGTATTTAAATCAAGCATGTGTGAAGCTGAATGCGCTCTGCGGCACACCATGAAAACCAAAAAACCGCTTATCAATAAAAGCGGCTATATTATCGATGCCGAAGGAAACCGGATTCCCGTCAGTGTATCCACCGCGGTTCTGCGGGACAGCACTGGCCGGATAATCGGCGGCGCTGAAACGTTCAGGGACTTGAGTGAAATTGAAGCCCTGCGCAAAGAACTCGAAGGCCGATTCCAGATCGGCGACCTGGTCAGTCACAGCCCGGCCATGCGGCCGATATTTGACATCGTTCCCGCTGTTGCAGCCAGTACGACAACGGTGCTGGTTTACGGCGAGACCGGCACTGGCAAGGAACTGCTGGCACGGGCGATTCACAGTATGAGTTCCCGTTCCGGCAAACCATTTATAGCGGTAAATTGCGGGGCTCTACCGGACACGCTGTTGGAATCGGAATTGTTCGGATATAAAAAAGGAGCCTTTACCGGCGCCCTGCATGATAAACCCGGACGGTTTGCTTTAGCGGGTGACGGTACGTTGTTCCTGGATGAAATCGGCGAGATCAGTCCAGCGCTCCAGGTGCGGCTGCTGCGCGTGCTGCAGGAACACTGTTATGAACCTCTGGGCGCGACCGGCAGTGAGCGGACAGCGGCACGCATTATTGCCGCAACCAACCATGACCTGGCGGAGCGGGTCAAACAAGGCATGTTCCGGCAGGATTTATATTACCGGATTAATGTGATTGTCCTGGAATTGCCTCCTTTGCGCCGGCGGAAAGAAGACATTCCGCTTCTGGCAGAACATTTTATCGAGCGGTTCAACCGGCTTCAGAACAAAAAAATCAAGGGACTTACCGCTGACGCATATTCATTGCTGATGGCGCATGACTGGCCCGGAAATGTGCGTGAGCTGGAAAATGTGATTGAACGCGCGTTTGTTCTGTGTTCCACGAAATGGATCGGAGCGGAAAACCTTCCCGAAGAATTGATCGGTGCGCCAACGCCGTATGTTACGCCCGGCACAATGACCATTGTCAAACATATGGCTGAAAAGCAATCTATTCTCGCGGCGCTGAAACGCAATGATTATAATCGCTCAGCTGCTGCACAAGAGCTTGGAATACACAAGACAACGTTATACCGCAAAATGAAGGAACTGGGGATAGAATCAACGGGAAAGGATGGAAGGTCACGGTAGGACCCAAATTCCGCGATAGACGTATATGATTTTAGTACTTTTCTTGAAACATCTCAAAACTAGTGTCCAGTTCCATTCCATCGCGGATTTTGGGTAGGAGAAGGGGGAGTCAGGAGTAGGGCAGAGCTTTCAGCCTGCCTGGATGTCAGCATACACGTAACTGCATGAGCGGAACTTTGTAGTCTGGCAATGTTACGTTTCCCGGTAAGAGTGACTTTTGGGTTTCATGTGTTATGCAGGTATAATGGCAGGCTGAAAGCACTGCCCTACCTGGTGAATCTGGATTACAGGCTTTGAGTCGCTGTCAACAATCCACAGGGTACCGTAGCAAAAGTAATCTGTACAAGAAGTATATCGTATCATTTACGCTACTGTATGGTGCCGCGTTTCATATCCTAAATATTATGTATGTCTTTGTTAATACGATAGATAAAAATATATTCGTAGTCTTTTACTGCTGCTGGTATGGTATGTGCCTTATGCAAGTAAGAAAAACATGAAAACAGTATTTACTACATGGAATGGAAGAATCGCACCGGTATTTGATGTTGCCGGGCGTGCCGTACTGGTGATTACGAAAAACGCCACACTGCTCAGTGAAACACCCCTGGTATTGCCCGGCGGATCAGTCATGGAAAAAATTTCTTTTCTGGCTGATAGCGGCACAGATATCCTGGTGTGCGGAGCGATATCCCGCCAGGCGATGAGATTGGTTATGGCGTATGGCATAACCGTCCATCCCTTTATAGCCGGTCCGGTGCCGGACGTTATTCAGGCCTGGCTGGAAGACAGTCTTGATCAGAATCAATTTGCCATGCCGGGCTGCGGCCGGCGGATGCGCTGCCGTGGACGAAGGGGTCGCGGGTTTCGAAAAGGCTTTACAGTAAAAGTTGAAAACAATTAACACAACAGTAACTACCATAATGTATAACAAAAGGAGGCTCATATGCCACGCGGAGATAGAACAGGTCCGAACGGAACGGGGCCAATGACAGGCAGGCGCGCAGGATTCTGCGCAGGATATCAGGTGCCGGGATACTTGAATCCCATTCAGGGTAGAGGCTATGGATTCGGATTCGGCCGGGGCGCTGGATTCGGCCAGGGCCGCGGAAGGGGCCGCGGTTTTTGTGCCGTGGGTCAACCGGTACAGGTGAATTGGGGATACCAGCCGTCCGAGATCAGTCCTGAAGAGGAAAAGCAGATGCTTGCATCACAGGTTGAGTCGCTTCAACAGCAACTCGAAGCCGTGAGCAGCCGACTGGCGGAACTCGAAGGGAAATAATCGGATGGTAGTCCAAACAACCATGCCGGGTAACACCGGCATGGTCATTTTGCGTATAACGTATTAATGCGGGAGACATAATATGGAACAAGCAAATCACATGCCGTTGATCGGAGAGAAAGCTCCGGCATTCAAAGCTGAAACGACCCAGGGCCCAATTAGTTTTCCTGAAGATTTCTTAGGAAAATGGGTGATCTTTTTCTCTCATCCGGCCGATTTTACACCGGTCTGTACCACCGAGTTCATGACATTCGCGTCCATGCAGCCGGAGTTCGAAAAGATGAACTGCAAACTGCTGGGGCTTTCGATTGACAGCACCTACAGCCATATTGCCTGGCTGCGCACTATCAAGGAAAAAATCGAGTACAAAGACATGAAGGATGTCGAAGTTACATTTCCCGTGATCAGTGATCTGACGATGGAAGTATCCAAAGCGTTCGGCATGCTCCAACCCGCGGCCAGCACGACCCAGGCGGTCCGGGCGGTATTCATCATGGACCCGGAAAGCATTGTCCGGGCTATTTTGTATTATCCGCTCAGCAACGGGCGGAACATGCAGGAAATCAAACGGCTGCTGACTGCCATGCAATTATCGGATCAGCACAACGTTGCCACGCCGGCTAACTGGCAGCCGGGAGATGAGGTGATCGTTCCTCCGCCCGGATCGTGCGGCACAGCCAAAGACCGGGTTGAAAAAAAGGATCCCGACGTACGCTGTCTGGATTGGTTTATGTGTTTAAAGAAATGTCCGTCGAATCCGGGCAAGCAGGAAAAATAATGAAAATTGCACTCACGACTTCAGGAAATGATATGAGCGCCGCGCTCGACAGCCGCTTTGGCCGCGCCGCACGTTTTTTAATGTATGATACGGACTCAGACTCGTTTACCGTCATTGATAATGCCCAGAACCTGAATGCTCCGCAAGGAGCGGGGATTCAGTCTGCGCGCTTAGTTTCGGATGCCGGGGCAGAAGCCGTTATTACCGGCCATTGCGGTCCCAAAGCCTTCCAGGTTTTGAAGCAGGCCGGTATTGCCATATATCAGACTAGTGCGCCGACAGTCCAGGCAGCCCTGGACCTGTTCAAAAAGAATGAAATGCAGGAGTTGACAGATGCTGATGTCAACAGTCACTGGCTGTAAGCCGGTGAAACTCGCACTCGCCTCGGGCAAGGGAGGCACGGGAAAAACAACGCTCTCCACCGCGCTGGCTTTGTCGGCCCGCGGCCCGGTTTGGCTGCTTGACTGTGATGTGGAAGAACCTAATTGCCATATCTTTATCCAGCCCGAATCGCAACGGACTGTTCCGGTGCCTGTTCCGGTGCCGGTGATTGACAATACGAAATGTACCGGATGCGGAGCATGCGGGGAAATATGTCAATTCAATGCGATTGTCCCTCTCGGCAAAAAAACGATTGTCTTTCCCGAGCTGTGCCACAGTTGCGGCGGGTGTGCCAGAGTATGCCCGTCCGGGGCAATAACCGAACAGGATATCATTGTCGGCACTCTGGAAATCAGCACCCGTGACCATGTCACGTTTGTCAAGGGACAACTGGACGTGGGCAGAGCCATGTCGGGTCCGGTTATCAAAGCCGTTAAACAGTTTGCCTCTGATGATCACGTGACCGTAATTGATTGTCCACCGGGAACATCCTGTCCCATGATCGCGGCGGTCAGCGGGGTTGATTTTGTCCTGCTGGTAACCGAACCGACACCGTTCGGTTTGCACGATTTGAGATTGGCTGTTGAAACGGTTCGCACCCTTGGTTTGCCGTTCGGCGTAGCTATAAACCGGTCTGATGCGGGAGATGACCGGGTAGAGACGTATTGCCGCGATGAAGATATAGCGGTAATGGTACGCATTCCTGAAGACCGCCGGATAGCCGAAGCATATTCCAACGGGAACGTTCTCACAGCGGCTGTTCCAGAATATATACCGGTTCTTCAGAGACTCATCGCTGATATTCAAGACCGTGTTACAGGGAGGCAACCGTGAAAGAACTGGTAATTATCAGTGGAAAAGGCGGCACCGGCAAGACCAGTATTACAGCAGGATTCGCTTCTCTGGCCCGCAACGCTGTGTTAGCCGATTGCGATGTTGATGCAGCCGATCTGCATCTGGTACTCGATCCCCACCCCGTTAAGAAAACGGTGTTTATCAGCGGGCATGAAGCAGGTATCATGCCGGACAAGTGTTCAGATTGCGGCTTATGCCGTACTCTATGCCGGTTTGACGCGATAACGATGGATTCTGAAGGCCGTCATGCAATCAATCCGTTCGCCTGTGAAGGCTGCGGCGTCTGTGTCCGGTTCTGCCCGGAGCAGGCGATCGCGTTTCCCGAGCGCGAGTGCGGAGAATGGTTTATTTCCGATACACGCAATGGCACCATGGTGCATGCGCGCCTGGGAATCGCGGCGGAAAATTCGGGGAAATTAGTCAGCCTGGTTCGCAAAGAAGCACGCCGGATCGCAGAAGAACAAAACGCCGAACTGATACTCGTCGATGGCCCGCCCGGGATCGGCTGCCCGGTGATCGCGTCTATCACCGGAGCGGATTGCATAGCAGCGGTTACGGAACCGACGTTATCCGGCAAACATGACTTGGAACGCCTTATGACATTGGCCCGGCATTTCAAGATACCGGTCAAAGTGATTGTGAATAAATGGGATATAAATCAGCGGCTGACAGCTGAGATTGAAAAAGGTGCCGTAGCTTCGAATGCCGCGGTGATAGGCCGGGTTTCGTATGACCGGAACATAACCGCCGCGCAAATTGCGGGAAAGAGTATAATTGAATTCGGTCCAAGCACAGCGGCCGATGAAATCATGAAGATATGGGAGAAGGTATGCCAAAAGATATGATGACGCATAATACACCCGCGGCCAACACCCGGTTCCAGCACAAAATAGTAGTGCTTTCGGGTAAAGGGGGAGTAGGCAAAAGCACGGTTGCAGTCAACCTCGCCGTTTCACTTGCCGCCAGCGGAAAGCGGGTTGGTCTGCTCGATGTCGATATTCATGGCCCGACCGTTCCGGCTATGCTGGGTTTGTCAAAAGAAACGCTTGAATCGGATGGAACCGGCATTATTCCCGTGCGGATTGATAATCTGCTGGTGATGTCTATTGCTTTCCTGCTGCGCCACCAGGATGATGCGGTTATCTGGCGCGGCCCGATGAAAATGAACCTGATTCGCCAATTTCTGAATGATACTGAATGGGGAGACCTGGACTACCTTGTTGTCGACTGTCCCCCTGGCACGGGAGACGAGCCATTGTCGATCTGTCAGACTCTCAAAAATATTGATGGAGCCCTGGTAGTGACATCTCCCCAGGAAATCGCTACAGCAAATGTGCGTAGATCAATTGATTTTTGCCGCAGACTGGATATCCCGGTTCTGGGTGTTGTCGAAAATATGAGCGGATTCATCTGCCCATCCTGTGGTTCCGTTACTCAGGTTTTTGGTTCCGGCGGGGGAGAAACCTTAGCAAACACCTATGCGGTGCCTTTCCTGGGAACTATCCCGCTCGATCCTGCTATCGGAACGGCCTGTGATGCGGGCACACCGTTTGTTTCCCGCGGTCCGGACTGCTCTGCCGCCAAATCTTTTGCTGTGATTGTCAGCCGCCTGATCAGCGTGCTGGAAACGGGTTCTTTATCTGAAACTAATCTAAACCAACCAAGGAATGAATGTATGAAAATAGCTATACCTGTTGTAAACGAACGATTGAATTTGCATTTCGGTCATTGCGAGAAATTCGCTGTTATGGATGTCAGTACCGATACTAAGACCGCATCACGTCTGGAAGATTTAACAGCTCCGCCGCACGAACCGGGTCTGTTGCCGCGCTGGTTAGGAGAACATAACGTTAACCTGATTATCGCCGGCGGCATGGGACGCCGGGCCCAGGATTTGTTTGAGGAACAGAAAATCAAGGTTATAGTCGGTGCCCCGTCAAAATCACCGGAAGAGCTGGTTAAGGACTATCTGAACGGTACGCTTCAAGCCGGAGAGAACGCGTGTGACCATTGAGATTGCTGAAGAGCGGGAATCAGGTAACATGAAGCATTCTAACTGCTGTCCCAAAGGGTGTGTTGGTATATGACTGCCCGAATGTTGGGGGAAGGGACGAAACGGTTTGGCTTCATTCAAACTGATTCACCGGCGACGCAAGGTCACCGGGGTCTTTATGGAAAATGGATGATGGTAAATGTAAAAGTGGGGATTAGGGAATGAGCTGGTACCGCCAACGGCGCGGATTGATTGTAGTAGGGCAGCTGCTCCAGCACTGCCACTTTTCCCGCAAACGCTCAACAGCAGACCCCGGATTGTCGGCCGAGAGCAGAGGGCAGAGGGCCGAGAGCCGAGGGCCGTGGGCCGAGGGCCGTGGGCCGAATTCCCATCCTCCCATCCTCCCATCCTCATTTATCCAATTAATCCTGCTAAGGCAAGCTCGCGGTTTACAAAAGTACAAGTCAATACTTAAACAACTCCACTGAAAAAGCCTGCACATCCGGCCTCACCGAGACCGGCTACATAATTTCCACCACTCCATTAAGGGCGGACACATGGGTCCGCCCCTACACATTACTCCAATCACATCACAATCTGATGGTCCGCGATAGTTTTTTTGCGGTTGAATATCTTGAGCAGGTAATTGGTTGAGCCGGCACCCGGTATCATTCGCGCGCGAAGGAACGTTCCTTTGCCGATATAATCGAGTGTACCCTGGGATAGAGGCTCATTCCAGGTTTCTTTTTTGACGTTTTTGTCGTATTCAGTAAATCCTTCCATATCGGAACCCGTGTAGCGATAGACTAAAAACTGTCCGTCAGCCAGGTCGGCAATGCCGTAATCTGTCAAAGCCTGGTTGCCGGTCTGGACAATCGTTTTGCCCAGTTTGTACCCGGTGGCGATCTGAGTCGCACCGTTGGGCCGGGCAATATACAAGCGGGATTTTTCAAATCCTCCGAATGCCCAGGCGTTCCCGGCGTCGGGCAATGTGCGATTGCTGAACACCGTGTCGCCTTTGCGTGAGATATAGGTAATAGGAGAATTGGTAGTGAAGGGACTCCCATCGGATTCATACCAGAACAGCAGATTGCCGATCGGATCGGTTTGGAATTCAGTAAACCCGTAAAACGAGTAATCTATCAGAGTACGATTTTGCTCCGCGCCTTTCTTATACCCGGTAACTTGTTGCGTATATGGTTGAGGCAGATAACGAGTGGCATACCCGGTTTTGAGATGGAAGTCGATAGCGCCTTTTTCATAGAGCAATTGCCATTTCATACGTTTCAGGCGCTTGTCGAATGCCTGAAGTCCCATGACGGGTAAACCATAAAAATAACTTTCCGGAGAAATCTGAATCGAAAAAATATACGAACCGTACATAATGCCGGCAGCAAGGTTCGGTACCGATTGTTGTCCAATTCTCGTCAAGCCCCGGCGCGTAAGGCGATACAGCAATAATGTTTCCGTGGTCGGATTATAAAGCAGAGCCTGCTTGCCGTCGAAATCCATCAGTACGTAATTAGCCCCCGCCCCGTCAGGCCAGGCGTTCACGACTAAGGCGGTATTGTTGCGGTCATAGATGTTCAGTCCCTGTGAAATCAGGCTGAATCGAATAGCAGGATTTACCGGATAACCATATCGATTTGTCGGACTTGAGACAGAATATACAACTTTTGAAACGGCGTAGGCGATACTCCCGTCCGGGGCGGGTATTAGTTGAAATGTCGCGTTTGTAGAATTGGACAAATTCGTAGTACCGCCGATGGTATCCGGATAGTACCGCAGATGAGTAACGCCCTTGTCATTTGGTGACGCGCCCATAACGGCAATCTGATAGACAGCGCCGTTCTGGGCGGAGATGCTGGCATAGAACGGTAATCCGTATGAAAACCTGGTAAGGTTTGTGAGCGAGTTGCCCCGGTATATTGCCAGAAGGGTGGCAACCGCGGAATTTCTGGTATCGAACGTAAACGTTCCGGTGTAGGGCGCGGTCCAGGAGTACCAGATCGTATTCGTTCCGAACCCGTAGAAAAAATGATAGGGTTCACCGGTTTCATACGTCGCTTCGGTATTATCAACCATAGCCATCCCTGCCGGCCCGCCTAAATAACCTCTATTAGCGAAATTGTCGTTTGCCGGCGGTGCCAGAGTGGAATTTATCGGCAGTGGACCGGTGTATTGAGAAGATTGAAGGGATGTATGGACCGGCAGCACTGTTTGCCTGACCCGTGAAATCTCCGAATCGATCTGTCGTGTCAATAATCCAATATGATCGCGAATCTTAGGACGGGTGATTGCCGGAACGCTGAAGCATAACACCGGCAGGAAGGACAACAGCAGGACAGCCAGTACAGAAGAACGTCGTTTCATTGATGACCTCTTGTTTAGAATTATTGTCAATAAAAATATTATAGCATAAAAAAAGAGGGCAGAGGGCCGAGGGCAGTCAGTGTGGGAGGCCGGTTCCACACGGGTGACTGTTTTCCGAGGGCAGAGGGCCGAGGGCCGAGAGCCGAGAGCCGAGAGCCGATGTCCGATTACCGATAACTGATTACCGATTACATCAAAGCAATGTG
>CAZCLS010000107.1:0-9573 GCA_964499565.1 uncultured bacterium | reverse complement strand
CTGGATAAGGAAGCCGCGCACGCTTTGGCGGTGTTAAAGGATTGTGAACGCGCGGTCCAGGAATTGCTGCTCTAGTTCCAGCACCAGCTTCGGAGTAGCCCCCTGGAGTCTACGACCCCGGGGCAGAAGTTGCATGCGCATTACCATCATTCATCCGCATGCACAACATCGTTCTCGTTCTCGTTCTCGTCGTCGTTTTCGTCCTTGTCATCGTAATCACAATACACGACCGGATTTTTATACTCTGCATTATTCTGTCATCCAAGCAATAGCAGACTGATGGACATCATGTTGTTCATAACCAACCAGCGTTCACTTTTCGATTACGAGGACGACAACGAGAACCTTTCAGCTTCAGCTTCACTGACAACGAGCATTTCCTCTTTTTTGATAGCCCCTCGGGTCTACGACCCCGGGGCAGAAGATACAAGCACGATGACGCCGACCACATGGATGCGCACCTGTAGCCGGTCTCGTCGAGGCCGGCTGTGTTGGATGGGTAATGGGTGAAAGCTGCGTGGCAGCCTCGGGTTGAATCCGGCTTGGTTTTCGTGTGCTGGCGAGTGTGTATTAAGGGAATGCGGGTTAGATTAAATTCAGCTTCGGGACTCGATCCATGTGCCCCTAATCCCCCTTCAACTTTAAACCTTTAGCCCACATTGCCGTATACGCCTACATACTCCCCGCCGCAAAAAAAGGCGCATTACGGCGTTTGAGCCCTTCCGCGCTTACCTCGTCATCGCTGCGGTTGTCATTCAGATTGAACCGGCTTTTAACCGCCAGGAGTTGCTTCATTTCTTCTGCCGACAACACCCGCGGTCCCCCAATCTGACGGGACAGGAGCAATGCTTTGCAATAATTATCCAATACTTCCATGCGGTAATACGCTTCCGTCAGTGATTTCTCGAAACACACCGCTCCGTGATTGCGCATCAGAATCGTATTCGTGTTGTCAGAACGGTGCGGCATAAGCGAGTCCGCCAGGGCATCCGTCGAAGGAGTCGCATAATCAGCTAAAGGTACACGCCCCAGGAACACTTCCGCTTCGGGATGAATTCCTTCCGGCAGAGGTATGCCCGCCATCGCGAATGCCATCGCGTGCGGCGGATGACTATGAATGACCGCCCGCACATCCGGGCGACGGCGGTAGATAGCCAGGTGAATTCTGATTTCGCTGGTAACGCGCGACCCCGATTCATCGATCGGCTTGCCTTCCATATCGGTCAGGCAGATCATGTCGGAAGTCATGAATCCTTTACTGACGCCGGTAGGTGTGCAGAGCAGTTTGTCGTCATCAACACGGACAGAATGATTGCCTTCATTCCCGCCGCAGAAACCACGCTGCCAGATTCTGCGGCCGATTTCACACAGTTCTTCTTTTAATTGAGTACTACTATTCATCAGATAGTGTCCAGTTTTTTATATATGCTCAGCACACAAGTCCCGGCGGTCACAACACGGATTTCAGGGCTTCTTTCATCTTTTCCTTCTGGCGTGCTTCGTGTTCCCGGTATTTATCAATATGACCATACGTGCAAACAACCGAATGCCCCATGGGAAAACGCCTGGTCTTAACGACCAATATAATTTTCTCGCCCGGATTATAGGTGTAATCAACACTGTTTGTATCATTTTCATCAGTCCGCACTGATTTGCGGGTGTATTTTTCGTCAAGCGCTTCAATAATACTGTCTCGTTTGGTCGTTGTCAAATTTTCAAACAGGACCATAATCATGATAACGTGACGGGACTCATCAAAGAAAGCGGTCAAATGCAGATTTTCCGCCGGCCGGTCAAGTTCGAGCGTGAAGTAGCCGTCATCAGTCAGTGCTCGTTTAGCCTCCGGCCAGACGTCCTGAACCTGGGCGGGGGTCATGCCGAACCGCACGTTAAAAACTGCAATGTCATCAACTTCATCTCCCCATTCTTTTCTTAACGCTTCGTCCAGCGCGGCCTGGTCCTGAGCAGTTGCCACCTTATTAGAGATAACCCAGACGCCATCGGCGTAGAGATACCCTTGTTCCACCCGTTTCAAGGCCTCCTCATACGCCGTGGAAATGGTTTTCAACTTTCCCATCAAAAGGCTCAGCCGCTGCCGTGCCAGATCCGGTTTATGCTGAACCAGAATACGGGACGGCAGCTTGTCCCAGGGCACCAGGGCGCTGCGCCCGGTCGAAAGCGAGCAGAACAGTCCACTGTCGTCACGGCCGACAATCGTATACTCGACCGCTTTGACCCGGAAGGTTTTCAGAGACGCAGACGGAGCATTAGTAAGGCGTGTCTGCAGTGCGCTTATTTCAGTCCGGATGCTGTTCAGCTGCTCTTTAAGCATGTCCGGATACCCGGCCGGAAGCACCGCCGTCGAAGACGCTAAAAGGATAGCACATAGATATGGACAGCATGTATTCATACAGTAATATTATAGCGTATTCTCAAAGCAGAGGCAATGAGTGCTGATCCCCCAAAATCCGCGATGGGATGAAAGAGAGGGACGAAAATATCACTTTTTTAATTTTACGGGTTCCCGACACAAACTCATAATTGAGTCGGTACTTCATTGAACGTGAAGAAGTAAGAAATTAGCAGTTTTGCCATTAAAAAACCAGGCGTGCAGAATACACATCCGGTTTTATCATTGTACTATTCGTGTCGAGCCTACTTTCTGCGCATAACGAACGCGCCCAGTGTAAGCAGGATGATGCTCAGTGTTCCCGGTTCAGGTATAACAACCGGCGCCACATCGCTCCAATTGTCGCCAATACGCAATTCGTCAAAAATGATCGCGCCGCGTGAAGTTCCGGTATGGTTATGATTTATGATCCAGTCTACGCCATCGCCAAGCGGCATATCCTTGGTCTGGGTAGCATCCGCGTCTATTGTGTTTGGTTCAGCCTGCAATTCCGGATTGATCCACATCCAGGCTGTATCATTTGCGCCGCTCATGTCATAGCGAACAACGACAAAGAATGTTTCATCAAGAGTTCCCGGCACGGTGGTGGCTGAGCCGTTGACAAACCTGAAATTAGGATTCCACTGGCAGCCATACGCTCCCTGGTCTCCACCCCAGTTGGGATTAAAGAACAGGTCACAGGTGGCCCATGCAGTCAGCTTGGGCTGTATCAGGAAACTGATCCACACTGTTTTATTGTCCCCTGCAAGTGATGTAGCAAGGACACGACTGTAATTATACCCAGCATTTTCGGCCGGTATCAGATAGGCAGCATTACCTTCAGTTTTGAGGACAGCATTGCTGGTCGAATAGGTCAATCCGGCAACGACGATACTCTCATCGGTGAATCCGGTGCCCGCGCGCTGCAACCAGGGGGCATCCCAGCCGGATCCGCCGTTTAAATTAGTAACAGAAACACTCAACGGATAATCATATCCGTCATAGGCGATCAAAGAACTGCGCACATTTACTGTCAGTTGTTTGCGTACGCCGTCCGAAGATACAACATCAAGCGGCACGCTGGTCGGTAGGGTGAGTCCGGTGGTATCGATCGAAACAGTAACATCGACCGGTGAATCCGTAATTGTAAAGGTTGACGGCACGCAGGATTCCCAGGCAGCGGTGCTGCTGACCGTCACGTCATATGACAGGCCGGTAAGATCCGGTGTCAATGTCAGTGTCTGGGGCGCTGGCGAGGGTGTAATAAATGCCAGTGAAGTTTTGTCTGGTGTTATACGGAATGACGGCGTTGTTTCAACCTTGACGTTATCGAAAAACGTGTTCGTGTACCCTAACCCTTCCGGCCAGGGAGCGGCAAACTGTGCCGACAACCGTATACCACTCGGGACGAACGGCGCAGCCACATCAATCGGGGCAATATCATCATTAACGCTGAATTCAATTACTTTCTGTTGTAACACATCAAACGTCAACGATAATTCGTTCCAGCTCGTATAGTTTGCGGTAAGGGTCTTACTGCCAAGTGATACGCCCGTGTCGCGAACCGCCAGCAAGATTTGCTGGGACCAGGCACTATCATAAATCCGGAACCCGTCATATTTGGTATTGGGCCAGATCATGGTGCTGAAACGGACATAGCTGTTGGTTATATCGACGCTGCTTACGTCAACCGTTTTTCGAGCCATGCTGTAATTGAGATCACCGGCGCCGTTATTGTACAACCGCACACACTGCGTGCCGGCATAAGCATTGACATTTGTGACATCATTGCCACTGAAATAGGTGCCGAAATATTCCCAGGAATTTTGAGGAACCAGCTCTCCCATGCTGTAATCAGGAGTCTCAAACCCTGTTTCCCACAGTACAGCCGCGTTACTGCCTGAAACGAAAGCCAGGCACATCATTGCAAGTAAGGTAAGTGTTTTCATTGGATCCTCTCCTTGGTTATTACAAGTACACTCCCATTAAAGTATACCATTCAGTTAGTATAGTATCAAAACAGCATTCAATTATCTTGTCTATTTCTCAAGTTGATTTTTTTTGCGCATTTTTGTTTTTACACGGCAAAAATGGCGGCCACAAGGAAATTGAATCCCTTAGCATTTAAATACTATCTATCCTGTTTTGTGAATCTTAACAGAGTTGATATCCTGCCTGTACCAGGTAGTCTGGGTAGCGTTATCGGTCAAGCGGGATCCGGCTTTGACGTATGCGTGGGAGCCTGTGTATTATAGGCGAGGGGACTTACCGGCATACCGGCCTGATGATGAATGGTAGTACTGCGACTTATGCGGCTATGCGGTTGTACAGGGCAGCGTGGAGGTGTTGGAGCTTGATGGCTCTTGCTATCACGTATGCCCGGAGTGCACGGTGTATTTTGAAAGTGTACGAGTTTGATTTTAAAGAGGGCAGCATTCCGGGGTTTCGGGTTGCTACCATTTTTTAGGCGTCCGGCACTATAAAAAACTTTATTTTCATTTTTTGCTTCGACCACTTCGCTGTATTTCTTCTCTCGCTCTGCTTCGCACAGGCGCGACTCCGCTGCGCGCCTGCTTGTCGCTCCGCTCTCCTGCCTGGCTGACCTTAAGGACACACGCAACGGAAGCCGAAACTGTAGTCGCTGCGGTCAGGCGTGCCGCCGCCGCGAACCGCACAGCGCGTATCGCCCGCGACGCTACCCCAACTGCCGCCCCGCAACACACGGTACGTGCCCGTAGCAGGCCCACGCGGGTCGCTTTCCGGGCTACTGCTATAATACGAATCTGCAAACCAATCCCAGCACCATTCCCATACATTTCCCGCCATGTCATACAAGCCATACCCGTTTGCTGCAAACGATCCTACCGGGCTGGTGTATGGCGTTGAGTCATTGTCGTAATCCGGATGATAGCCTCTGGTCGGGCTAACATCATAACTGTAACCTGCATCGCTGTAATAATTTGCCCTGCTATGGGTAATCGTATCTGCATCAGACCATGGGAATCTATGCCCTGCGGCTCCGCCTCGGGCAGCTTTTTCCCATTCTGCCTCTGTCGGTAACCGGTATCCATTGGCACCCCAGTTCACCCAGTCATTCTTCACAGTAACCCACCCGCTTTTATACACGGTTGTTTTGGTTGCGTCGGTATAATAGCATGGGGTTCTGCCTTCCTTCTCAGAACGCGCATTACACCATTTAATACAGTCATACCAGCTAATATCCCGCACAGGATGATCAGAAGCCTTGCCTGAGCCAGTATGATCAAAACTATACCCATTTGCTACAGCCCAAGTATACACCTCATCCCATTTTTCCTTGCTTACCTCATACTTGTCCATGTAAAACGCACTCACATACACTGAATGTACTGGTAGTTCACCTGAACCTCCTTCATTGAACGTATCGCCCATATCGAATGAACCAGCCGGGATCAAGACCATTTCATCATCAACTGTAATCTTAACGCGTACTGTAGTACTGCTCAAATTGTTGTTATCCTTTTGCGCATTCCATACGATGTGTTTATTCATTCCTGTAACAACACCAGCTCCGACATCACCTGTAAAATTGGTTGCAACAACATTGTAAGCCTGACCTGAATTGGTTGAGACACTAACCAACACAAACTGACTGTCTCCGTCTTCGTCAAACAAGTCATAGTAAATGTCTATCAGCATACTGGGCTTCGCCTGCTGCTGAGCCACAATGTTGGTTACAATTGGTGCTGCTGCAAAAGACTGCAACGCAGGCATAGTTATGCATAAAGCGAAAAGAGCAATACACAGTGTTTTAGCACTACACATTCTCCTAAACAAAAATCCTGCCAGGATTAGCAACACCAACGCTGATGGCTCCGGTACCGTGTTGACCGTTAAGTCTGCTGATTCAGCAGATGCCTGTTCAGCAAAAACAGGTAGGGTGGTGAAAAGAATAAGAGTGCTTGTTGCCAGTGCTGATGTAATAAAGTGACGTAGTTTCATCGTGGTCTCTTTATATGATTATTCAATCTCATGATGCTAAATTCACTAATACAAATCCATCCCATATAGAGGGCAGGATTCCAATAGTATACACGTTATTTACTCGAGTGTCGTTGCGGAAAATGTGCCAAATTCGCTGGATGGCGATCGGCGAGACAGAAAAAAGAATTGATACACTGGTACGTTTCATGGTAACCTTTATACCAAATACATTAATATTTCAAACGGAGCAAAAGTATATTATAGCATTTTCCCTTTAAATTGAGAATAAATAATCCCTTTTTTATTCCACAGTAACTCCCTCGTAGCATTCACGTTACGTTCACCGCCGTAACATCTGTCAACCCATTCTGCAAAGGAAATCATTGATGCGGCCTGGCTGATTACTGGGTTGATACCTCGGCTTTATCAGGTAGACTGGGAAGCCTTGCCGGTCAAGAGGGATCCGGCTTTGACGTTTGAGTGGGAGCCTTTGTATTATTCACCCGGCAACCGGACAGGGGGCTTATCGCTCTATGGGCATGATGACGACTGGTGGTGCTGTGACTTGTGCGGCTATCCGGTTGTACATGACAGCGTGGAGGTGTTTGAGCTTGATGGGTATTGCTACCGTGTCTGTCCGGAGTGCATGGTGTATTTCGAGAGTGTACGAGTGTGATTGTAAAGAGGGCAGCATTCCGGGGTTTCGGGTTGCTGCCATTTTTTTAGGTTACCAGTACTATAAAAACTTCACTTTCATTTTTTGCGGCAACCGCTACGCGGTCTTTTCCTCTCGCTTCACTCCGCACAGGTGCGGCTCCGCTGCGCGCCTGTTTGCCGCTTCGCTCTCCTGACTCGCTGACCTTAAGGATACACGCAACGAAAGCCGATATCGACGCTGCCGCTGGCAGGCGTGCTGCCGTCGCGATCAGCACAACGTGAGCTGAAAGCGTAGTGGAACCAGCCACCACCGCGCAACACACGGGACGTGCCCATAGCAGGCCCTCGCGGATTACTGTCAGGAGTCGTGCTGTAATAACTATCTCCATACCAATCCCAGCACCATTCCCATACATTTCCCGCCATATCGTAGAGGCCATAGCCATTTGGTGCAAATGACCCGACTGGACTCGTATAGGGCCATGTTCCTTCGTTGTAATCCGGATGATAGCCTCTGGTCGGGCTCACATCATAACTGTAATATGAATCGCTGTTATAATTGGCCCTACTATGGGTGATTGTATCTGCATCCGACCATGGGAATCTATGCCCTGAGGCTCCTCCCCGCGCTGCCTTCTCCCATTCCGCTTCTGTCGGCAGCCGGTATCCGTTAGCCTCCCAGTTTACCCAGTCATTGGCTATATCAATATTCCCGGTTTTATACACGGTTGTTTTCGTTGCGTCGGTATAATAGTACGGTGTTTTTCCTTCCTTCTCAGACCGCGCATTACACCATTTTATACAGTCATACCAGTTGATTGTTTGCACCGGATGATCAGCAGCCTTGCCTGAGCCGGCATGATCAAAACTATACCCATTTGCTACAGCCCAGGTATACACGTCATCCCATGTGCTCTTGGTAACTTCATATTTATCCATGTAAAATGCACTTACATACACTGAATGAACAGGTACTTCAACATCCCAGCCTTCATTCGGGTCCATGCAGTTGCCCATATTGAATGATCCGGCAGGTATCAGGACCATACTATCATCTACAGTTATTTTAACCCGCACTGTGCTGGAACTTAAAAAAGGAAGGTCTGCCGTAGCATCCCATATAATATGTTTATACACTCCTGTTATAATTCCGGGACCGATATCACCAGTAAAATGCGTTGCTACTATATCATAAGACTCACCCGAATTGGTCGAAACGTTTGCCATAACAAACTGACTGTCACCATCAGTGTCAATCAGGTCATAATATATATCTACTTCCGTGGCAGGCAACGCCTGCTGTTGCGCGATAACATTGGTCACCATCGGTGCGGCCGCATATGATTGCAGTGCCGGCATCGTAACACCTAAGGCAAGTAAAACAATACAGAGTGTTTTGCCTCTTCGTGCACGCAACAGCAGAAATCCTGCAACCAATAACAGCGCCAACGCCGATGGTTCTGGTATCGTGTTAACCGTGAAATCAGCTGATTCAGCTGAGGCTTGTTCGGCCAGCGTGGGTAAGGTTGTGAAAAGAATAACGCTGATTATTATCAATGACAATGTGATAATAATGCGACATATTTTCATGTGTGCCTCCTGGTTAATCCAGTGACGCCTAAATAGCTAAGATTACATTGGCATGGCAAGATATTGTATCATTTTCCCACAAAAAAGGGGATCATCCGCGCCCTTTTATATCTCACAGTAACAACCTAGGTAAACTGGGAAACACTACAGGTCAAGCGGGACCCGGCTTTGACGTATGCGTGGGAGCCTGTGTACTCTTCCGCACTGTGGTATTAGCAAGCAGCAGCATGATAGAAGCAATTAGTTCAAAAAGCAATAAATAATAAAACCATAGGTGCTAGTATAAACAAAAAAGTAAATGATAAAAAAACAGTGCTTCACGTAATGGTTCTTTGGGTAAATTATTCTGAAAGCCATCCACCGGATGACCGCCACTTCAAAGGCCGCGAAGCACACGAGCAACACGGCAACCCAGAGCATCCTCTTCGGAACAAATCCACAGAGAGGGGCAAGCGCCAAGCCGAGTCAGGTCTTGGCACGCTTGAAGTCGTCCAGTTTCACGTATCCTTTGTCGCGTAAAATCATAGCGAAATCTGTGTCTGTACCTCCTGAAGATCTGGCTGCGGCGGCTGCGTTCAAATCTATCCTCGCACATATGGATGCATCGTCTTCCTTATCGAAAAAGATTGTTGGATTCACCAGGCAGAAATGTTCGCGCCATTCGCCTGGTGAAATTTGTTCATGGCAGATTGCGGATGGCATATACTGCTTTACGGGGCCACCATAGCTACCGTCCTCAAATCTGAATCGCGGCGACGGTTGGCTTGTTGTCTGTGCGGTAGCGTGCGTTGCTAAGCAGCACTTCTTGTGCTTCTTGCCACTGCCGCACGGGCACGGGTCGTTTCTTCTTGTCTTCATGTAGTCACATTACCGAAAATGGATGACTCACCGGGTAGAGAAGGAGCGTTACCGCTCCTCCCCCCCCCCTCAGAACCGTACGTGAAAGTTTCCCCTCATACGGCTCAAGCATTGGT
>CAZCLS010000106.1:0-9592 GCA_964499565.1 uncultured bacterium | reverse complement strand
CCTGGCTGCCGCCGGCATTGTGTAATAATCCGGAGCCTGTCCGGCATGTCTTCCGGTTTTCGTCGGCGGAGCGCAAGATCCTCCGGAAACGGAAGCAGATCCGGCCATCGTTATGGGTTGAACGGTACCGTGTTCTCACCATGTCCGTCCTGCCGGGCAAGTGGAAAAACGAAACAACGCCCTATCTGGCCGGTATCATGGACGCCTCGTTTTTTCCGTCCGTCCGCGTAATTGTAATATGCGCGCCGCCCCAGTCGGGGAAATCGGAGTGTGTAAGTAATTGCATCGGCTACGCCGTCGACCGGGCGCCCGGCCCGGCGCTCCTGGTCTATCCCGACGAGAAAACGTCGGACGAAAATTGCGAGGACCGGTTCCAGCCGATGATCACATCGAGCCGGCGGCTCCGGTCCTATACAACAGGTCTCGCCGACGACCTGGCTAAAAAGCGCATCAAGCTCCAGCACATGCCGATCTATTTCGGCTGGGCACGATCGGCGTCGGCCCTGGCGAATAAACCGTGCCGGTATGCCGTCAACGATGAAGTCGACAAATATCCCGAGACCGCGGGGAAACGGGAGTCCGGCCCGATCCAGTTGACTGCGGCCCGGCTGATCACGTACGCCGGACAGGAGAAACACTGGATCATCAGCACCCCGTCGATCACAACCGGCCCGATCTGGCGGGCATATAACGCCGCTCCGGTCCGTTTTGAGTTACTGATCGAATGCCCTGCCTGCGGGACGCTCCATCTTATGGAATTCGGACAGATTAAGTGGCCCCGCAAGTCCGAACCGGGCCCGGACGGAAAACATCACTCCGAGGAACCCGAGATTATCGAGGAACGGGATCTCGCCTGGTATGAGTGTCCCCATTGCCTGGCCGAATTGACCGATTACGACCGTGATCTCGCAGTCCGGCGTGGACGCTGGCAGGATCGGGAAACGGGCATCGAGCTGCACGAATACCTGGAAATGCACCGCCCCAAAAAAATCGCCTTTCAGTATCCTTCGTGGATATCCCGATTTGTCCCGCTCTCGAAACCGGCGGCGGCGTTCCTCCGGGGCCAGAAGGATTTCACCGAGTTTAAGGATTTCAAAAATAAGCACGAGGCGAAACCGTGGAAGCTTACGACCATCTCCACGGATGAAGAGAAGATTCTCGCCGCTCGGTGCCCGCTGCCGGCGCAGACCGTCCCGGAAGATGCGATCGCTCTCACCTGTGGGATCGATGTCCAGAAATTTGGATTCTGGTTCGCTGTCCGTGCCTGGGCCCCGGTAATGACGAGCTGGCTCATCCATTACGGCTTTCTTGCAACCTGGGGCGAGGTGGAGACTCTCCTATTTGATACGGTCTATCCTGCGGAGGGTCCGGCCCAGTCGAAACGAATCTGGAGGGCTGCCGTCGATACCGGTGGCGGGAAGAAATATGAGAATATGACCATGACGGAAGAAACATACTTCTGGCTCATCAAGAATCGGGGCCGCGGCGGTATGGCGCTCTGGGGCACCAAGGGCAGCAGCTCGAACCTGGCGGGCATGCTCAGCCTGGGAAACACCATCACCACGACACCCGCAGGGAAAAAACTTGCCGGCGGGCTGAGGATCCTCTCCGTCGATACGGAAAAAGCAAAGGATCAATATCACTATCGCCTCAATCTCGCCCGGGAGGGGCTCACGGGCGGGGCATATCTCCACGCGGACACCGGCCCGGACTACGCCGCTCAGATCCTGGCGGAGGAAAAACAGATCAGTGAAAAGGGAGTCGAGGAGTGGATCAATCCGCACAGCCGCCCGAACCATCTCTCCGATGCGGAGCTTCTCGCCGCGGCATGTGTCGAAATGGAATTCCCGGGCGGCGGTCTCCGGATCCTGGCGGAGGCGATGAAACAACGTGAAAAGCAACCGGCCGGCACGGAACCACAACATCAGCCCACACCGCCCGGTCAGATCCTCGAAAAGGCCAGAGAAAGAATCAGTTATTTACGCCGCCCGTCATGGCTGGATAGAAGATGAACAAAAAACGCAGTGAAAAAATACTCACCTGCAAGGAAGAGATCAAGGCCTATATCGGCGGATGTTCCGACTATATGTTCAAGAAATATATCAGCCTGGGCATGCCGGCACGCTACGATGACGGCCGGTGGACCGCCCACGCCGAAAATATAGACGAATTTTTTAAGCTCTACACCCGCGTTTCGATGAAGCAGCAGATCGACCAGATACCCGAAGAAAGCCCCTGAAAAACCCTGTCAAGTAAAATAACCCCCAAATAACCCCCAAATAGCCCCCAAATGACCCCCAAATAGCCCGCGATCGCCATTTTTCACCCAAAACCCATGATATGGTGTTTGTGTAAAAAGTGACCACCATATTTAGCGTCAAAACTTTGAACTTTAAACTCAGAACACGGAACTAAAAACATGGCAGGAATCACCCTTGCACAGGCTGAAGCAAAGCTCGCAACCTGGCTCGAAGCCGAGGATAAAGTCGCTTCGGGACAGTCTTATTCAATCGGGGGTCGTTCCCTGACCCGTGCCGACGCGAGATTAATAGGTGAACGGGTCGAATACTGGGACCGCAAGGTCAAAGTGCTCAGCAATGTCGGCGGGCCGGCGATCAATTACGGAATCATGAAGAGGTAGCTGATGCGGGAAGTTGCATACGATCTCGACCGAAAGCTTGAACAGCAGCGCATATACAACGTGGCCCTGGACTCCATTGCAACCCGTCTTGGCCGCCGGCCTGTCCTGTACGGTCCCGACAACCGGCCGCTCAAACCCTCGGCGAACTATTCCTACAGCCGGAGAGCTGCCCAGCGGGAAGGTACAATGACCAACTGGATCCCGAAGCGGCTCACAAATCCTCGCACTGAAGCGATGGAACGCGAACGGATCGTCGAGCGATCCATAAAACTTGTCCAGGACAATCCCTACGCGGCGGGCATCAAACAGACCTTCGCAGTAACTGTTGTAGGGGCGGGGTTGAAACCGAATCCTACGCTTGATTTTGAGGCGCTCGGTATATCGAAAGAGGAAGCCAGGGCGATCCAGTCTCAGCAGCGGGCAATATACATGAAATGGTTCCCTTGCGCCGATGCCGGCGGCCGGATGAATTTCGGTGGCATTCAGTACCTGATCGAAAGCAATACCGTCCAGTACGGCGAGCACGTCGTTCTTCCCCTCATGATCGACGATCCCGGTAGGCCCTACGCCCTGGCCTGCCAGGTTATCAATCCTCAGCGCCTCCGGACGCCCAGCGACAAATACGCGGACGGCAATATCCGTGACGGTGTTGAACTCGACAAGTACGGGGCGCCGATAGCGTACTGGATTAAAAAGGCTGATTACAGCTATCCGCAAAAAGAAAGAAAGGGGCTGCAATACCGGCCTGACACGTCGGACAATTTCCTCCGGATCCCCGCAAAAAAAGGTCATCGCTGGCAGGTCATGCACCGTTTTATCCAGGACGACGCCGAAAAAGTTCGGGGGGTTCCGTTTTTCGCGCCGGCCCTGAAGTTTTTCAACGACCTCGATGATCTGCTTTCCGCCGAACTCGTTTCCAGTATCGTCACCGCGGCTTTTTCCTTGTTCATCGATGAAGGTGCCGGCGATCCCTATTCCACCGCTGAATCTTTATCCAGCTTTTACGGCTCTCAAAATAAACCGGACGGAAGCACCGAAAACGCCCGATATCAGGAACTGATTCCCGGCGCGATTATGTATGGAAAAGGGAAACCCCAACCCATAGGCGCCAACCGCCCCGGGACGACCTTTGATCCGTTCACCAAAATCATCATGAAAGCCATCGCCTCGGCGCTGAATATCCCCTACGTCATTTTATTCAAAGATGTGGAAGGGACTAATTTTGCCGGATTCCGCTCCGCCATGCTCGACGCCTGGCGGACATTTATGTTTCGAAGGACGTGGATTGGACAGACGACCTGTTCTCCGATCTGGACGATGTTGATGGAGGAAGCCTATCTCCGTGGCGACCTGAAACTGAGTGACTTCTACAGCAACATGACCGCTTTCACCAATACAACTTGGCAGGGTGCCCCGAAAGGTGACATTGAGCCGGTCAAAGCGGCCCAGGCTGACATTTTGTTGATCAAAAACAATCTCAAATCACGGCAGAAATCTTCCGGCGAGCGCGGTTACGACTGGAGGACTGACGTCGCCGACGAACTTGAAGAGGAGCAGCAAATCATGAAAGAAAAAGGTCTTACTGAAACTGAAATAGACAACGAAACCGTCGCCCGATGGGCGAAAGAGGAAAACGACGAATGAAGCAAACACCGATCGCGCTCATAATGTCAAGGATATTCAACGCGCCGCTCATGGTTCACGAGCCGAAACTCGATGTCTTTTTCGTTGCGTTCAAGGACAGGCTCGGCATTGATATTCCGGAGAATCTCGCAGAGGAAGCGCCCGCAAAATACAAGCTCTCGACGGAAGCAAAAAACGGCAGCCGTCAGACCGCGGACAAACCTCAAGCTGTTGCTATTATACCCGTATTTGACACGCTCGTGCACGCACACTCCCAGATGCAGTCCTATTCCGGCATGACGAGTTACATGTATGTCCGGAATCAGTTCAAAGCGGCGCTCTCAAATAAAGATGTCTCCGCGATTATACTTCACATCGATTCACCCGGAGGTGAAGCGCACGGTGTCCGTGAGCTGGCTCAGGAAATCTACGAAGCGAGAGGCGAAAAGCCGATCTATGCCGTTGTCGATGAACATGCCTTTTCCGCCGCTTACTACATCGCTTCAGCTGCGGATCGGATCTACGTTCCCAACACCGGTGGCGTTGGATCCGTCGGTGTCATCGCGAAACATATCGATCAGTCCCGGTACGAGGAAAAAGAAGGTTTCAAAGTGACCTCTATCTATGCCGGGAGCCGCAAAAACGAACTATCACCCCATGAACCGCTTACCGATGAAGCAGCGCAGACAATACGGGAGATGGTGAACCTTCATTACGACCTGTTCGTCGAAGCCGTTGCCCGCAATCGCGGACTATCTGAACAAAATATCAGAGGTACGGAAGCGGCCCTCTACTGGGGGAAGAATGCCATCAGAGCGGGATTGGCCGATGAGATCGGAACCCTGGAGACGGCAATTAAAACGGCACTAACACCGAAAGGTGCAGCGCATATAAAAACCACAGGGGGAACGCTCCCTGGAAAGGAGACAATCATGGAAGGTAAAGAAGCGATTGTCCCCAAAACTATCGAAGAACTGGCAGCCATGTATCCCGATCTGGCTACAGAGCTCCGGGAGCAGGGGGCAAAAAGCGTAGACGTGACCGGCGCGGTAAAAGACGCCGTATCACAGGAATCAGACAGGATCTTAGGCTTAGCCGATATCCAGTTTGGCGCGGATGCCGGAAAGAATTTCCGCGAAATCATACAGACCGGCACTACTGTTGAGCAGTATCAGGCCATTGCAGCCGTCAATCCGCCCGCGGCGACACGGTCGGCAGAGGGCAAATTGATGGGGGAGATGCTCGACGAAATCAAAAAAGCGGGTACCGAAACACCCGGAATGGGCGGGGATCTCGATGTCAGCGCAATGCCCGAAGGTACTGAAAAATGGCAGGCGGAATACGCGCGAAATCCGGAACTCCAGACGGAGTTCAAGGCCGCCGAAACATACGTGGCATTTAAAAAGGGTGTTTCTGAAGGCCGCGTCAAAATCCTTGGTAAGGAGGTAAAGTAAAATGACCACATTAGCAGCCAATTTACCGCGAGCCTGGGAGCTCGGGAGCCATAATGAGCTTCCCATAATCGCCGCGGACATTATTTATCAGGGCGCCGCGGTTGGAGATAACGTGTCCGGCTACATGCGGCCGCTCGTTTCCGCCGATCCCTTCAGGGGATTTGCCCTGGAAAAATGTGACAATGCCGCCGGCTCCGCAGGCGACAAGAACGTCAAACTGCTCGTCAGGGGCAAAATTCAACTCGCCGTTTCAGGGTTGGCGATCACGGATGTCGGCAGGCCAGTGTATGCCACCGATGACAACACCTTTGTCCTGACGGGAATCGGGTCCTATATCGGACACGTGCACCGGTACGTATCGAGTGGATATGGAATCATCGCCTTTGACGCGGATATTCCCGAAGAGGTGGTGATCATAGCAATCCCGCTCACCCTCGCGAAACTCGCGGACGGCGATATCGTAACGACATATACCCCCGGCTTCAACGGCAGAATCAAGGCCCTTGATTTTGTGACCCATGATCCGGTGACAACGGCTTCCAAACTGTCCACGCTGAACGCGGAGATCGGGACGACCAACGTGACCGGTGGCACAGTTGCGTTGACATCAGCGGCCTGTACGCCACTCGGAAAGATTGTAGCGGGCGCGGCGATCACAGCCCTCGCGGCGTTCAAGGATACTGACACCATTTCCATCGAGGCTTCGAGCACTACAACCTTTATCGAGGGCGACGGCGTACTGCTGCTCAAACTCGGGAAGTAATAAATCTAAAGAAAGGAGAAAATCAACAATGTCAAACTACAAAATTACCGAACGACAGATAATCGGCATGATCTTTGAGTTCATCGCCGAGATAATAGAAGGTTCCTGGGTGGGAGAACTCTCCATGCCCTTCGATTCCGACCAGGCGTCTGAAGAATACGCGTGGCTCGGCGCTTCGCCGGCAATGCGCGAATGGATCGGCGGCCGCCAGGCAAAGGGTCTGAGAGAAAATGCTTTCAGCATCAGGAATAAAAAATTTGAGGCGACCGTAGAAATCCTCTGCGACTGGCTCCGGAGAGATAAAACGGGACAGGTCAAACAAAGAATTATGCAGCTTGCAGCACGGGGAAATACTCACTGGGCCAGTCTGCTCTCCACCCTGATCATCAACGGCGCGTCAACCACCTGCTACGACGGTCAGTATTTCTTCGATACGGATCATTCCGAAGGCAGTTCCGGGACGCAGGACAACGACCTTTCAATCGGTATCTCCGCTCTGCCCGCCGCCGTTCACGGATCAACCACGGCGCCGTCGCCGGAAGAAATGCAGCAGTGCATCATCCGTGCGGTTGCGGCGATCCTCGGATTCAAGGATGACCAGGGCGAACCCATGAACGAGGATGCTCGGAGCTTCCGTGTCATGACGCCGATCAGCCTGTGGTTGCCGACGTTGAGCGCGCTGGGCATGGACAAAGTAGGATATGGCGAATCGTCACAAATTGCCACAATGGACGGGTTCAAAATCCGGCCTGTCGGCAACGCCCGCCTCAGCTCATGGACGGCATCATTCAGCGTTTTCCGTGCCGACGGCGGCAACAAGCCGCTCATCCGTCAGGAAGAGGTTCCCCTGCAGATAGGAGTAAAAGGCGAGGGTTCCGAACTGGAATTCGACGAGGACAAGCATCAGTACGGTATCTGGGCGAGCCGTAACGTAGGCTACGGTTTCTGGCAGTCGGCCTGTCTGGTAACCATGACGTAAAAAATTGATAACCCATAGGCGCCCCGTACAGCGGACTGAGACGGTGCGGGGCGCACTTTTCAGAAAGGACAATATCATGAAAGAAATCATTGTAATGGGATCACCCCTGGTTCTTACAGCGGGAATCCTCAAATTGACTGAAAAGCAGGTAAGGGCTCGACAGCATTGCCTGAAACCATATTTCGACAGCGAAGGTAAGCGCGTCGAGGATTGTTACGAGATCGTCGCGGAGACCTGTTTTAAGATCGGAGAAACCATCTATTACGCCGGTGATGCGGCTAAGCTGCGGCCTGACATTGCAAAAGACCTCAGCGCGAAGGAAGAAGTTGCGGACCTCCAGGGCAAGCTCGATGAGCTGACAGCGTATGTAACGTCACTCGAGGATGAGCTGAAAAAGAAAGACGAACATATTGCCGCCCTCGAGGCAGCGGCAAGCAAAAAGAAACCGGAAAAATAGCCATGAAATACTCGTATTCCGAAGCTTCAGAGAGAAAGCTATCCACCTGTCACCCTGATCTCCAGAGGGTTTTCCGGCGTGTCGGTGATTTCTGGGATCATACGATCATCGAAGGTCACAGGGAGAAGCCCCTGCAGGAGATGTATTTCAAGACGGGTAGATCGAAGGTTCCCTGGCCGGATGGTAAGCATAACAAAAAACCCTCAGAAGCGGTTGATGCCGGTCCGTATCCGCTCCGATGGCCAGACAAAATAGTCCGTTCGGAGGAATATACCAAGGATTTATGCCGGTGGTATATGTTTGCCGGCTTTGTCCTGGCGACGGCGTGCAGTATGGGTATTAATCTCCGACTGGGATCCGACTGGGACGGTGACAAGAATCTGAACGATCAGACCTTCGACGACGTCCCGCATTTTGAATTGGTGAGGTGAGTAATGGACCTTTTCGGAAAGATCACGGATTTGTTAGCCGGCGGGACCGTCAAGACGATTGTTGACACGGTCAAGGATTACTTTCCGCCTTCGATGAGCGATAAAGAAAAATCGGAGTTGAGCCTCGCTATAAGCAATGCGGAGCATCAAAGGGAAAAGGAAATCCTTCAGATTGCCAATGAAACCGACCGTGAGTTCAATGACAGAATAAAGGCGATGGAGGGTACGGCCGCGGACTTGAAATCCGTTCCCATTTTCGGAACGCTGATCATTTTTCTGCGGGGTACTCAAAGGCCGATCTGGGGATTTTTCACGCTGTACGCCGATTTTATGGCGCTTTCAAAAACCTGGGACATCACAGGGGATCCTCAGCTGAAAGCAATGCTGATTGTGGTTAATGTGCTCGTTCTTACCTTTCTGTTTGGTGAGCGGGCAGTGAAAAACGTCATGCCGTTTATAATCGAGTTTTTCGGAGCGAAAAAGTGAATGGATTTTTGGTAGTTGATAAGGAAGACTTTGAGAACATGACCTCAAAACAACGCGAATGGCTGTTTTATAACACCCTTCGAGCGCTGAGTGAGGGAGTTAAAAGCCTCAAGACGGCACATATTCGCTGGTCTCTCATCGGCGGCGTAATCGGCGGCGGCCTGATCATGGCCTGTATGTTGGGTATCCCTGAGCTGATGCTGAAAATTGTGAGCTGGTAATGGACATCTGTGACCGTGCCCAGGAATATGAAGAGCTTTTCATCACGACCGCGCTCAGAAAAGCAACCATCGGGAGAGCATCTGACGACAGTCCGCTCTATATAGCCGGTGTCCGCTGTTGTATCGATTGTGAAGATCCGATCCCTGAAGAGAGAATCGAAGCAAAACCGGATGTTGCCCGCTGTGTGGAATGCCAGGAAAAGTACGAAAAAGGAATGCCATGATAGTCATCAACAAAATAGAGGGCATCGACGAACTCACTCGCAAACTCAAATCACTGCCTAAGGTCGTCGCGAAGGCCACCGTTTCAGGCCTGAACAAGATCGGCAGCCAGGGATTGACGCAGGCGAAACGAAAGGTCAGGAGCTGGTACAATATCAAGCAGAAAGACCTCAAGGGGCATGTTGTGTTGGTCAGGGCTCAAAGCGCGTCGAAAATCAGAGACGAGAGGCATTTTGCGATTGTCAGGGGTACAGGCAAACCGATTCCCCTGATGAAATTTGCCGCCCGGCCAACGGAGCCGCCGGTACAAAAGGG
>CAZCLS010000105.1:7110-9601 GCA_964499565.1 uncultured bacterium | reverse complement strand
TATGGTGCTGCTTACTATTATGCTTGCCGCCCATCGCGCACTCAAAAATATCAAGGCAAATTTTTATCTCGAATCGTTGTTCGTGAGGATGGCCTGGATTGCCCTTATTCTCGTCATCGGCCTTACTCCCCTGGCAGGAGACAAAATCGTAATTCTGATCACCTGCTCTATTGGTTCGGTCGCCATAGCCGCGATTATAGCAGCGATCTCGTTCCGGCGGGTCATTCCGCAGATATTCACGGTTTCTCCCGTTTTTGCCCGTCAGGCCCTGCTGCTCTTCTCCCTGCCCCTTATTTTCCAGAATATTGTCCTGATTCTTATGAAACAGGTCGATAAACTTATGCTTAAATATTTCTATTCCTTTGATGATATCGCCGTGTATAACTGGGCGACAGTCATCGCTATTCAGGCCGGCTTGATGCTGAACGCTTTCGCCTCCCTCTTCTCACCTATGATTGCCGCCGTCTATCACCGCGGTGACCTGCAGGGATTACAGCACCTCTATCAAACCGTTACCCGCTGGGTGCTTATTACTTCCCTGCCCATTATCGGCCTTATTCTTTTAGTACCCGACCTTGCTCTCCAGTGGTTTAATATTACTCCTTCTTCCACAGCCTGCGCCACGGTCATTATCCTGACTCTCGGTCAACTCGTTAGTATCTCTGTCGGCCATTCCGGCTATATGCTTATTATGTCCGGGCATACTAAAATGACCCTGGCTAACAATTCAGTCGCCTTAGTCATTAACATTATTTTGAATTGGATACTGATCCCCCGCTTCGGCCTCCCCGGCGCTGCTGTAGCGACCCTGATAGCTATTGCCATTCGCAATGTTCTTTCAATGCTGCAAGTCAAAGTCCTTCTGCATGCTTCCCCCTTCAGTGTCCGCAGCATCCGAACGGTAGTCTTTACTCTTTGCGCCATGATCGCCGTTTTCGCTTTCCGACGGTTTGTCCCCGAAATCTACTGGCTGACTGAACTGATCGCCTGTGCCGCGATTTTCGGTGCTGTCTATCTGCCGCTTATGTGGTTTGGTATGGACCATGAAGACAAACAATTCATCAGCTCTATCCTTTCAACAAAATAACACACTGACGGTATATCCCTCCGGTGAATATCATTACATAAAAAATGTTACATAAATGTGCCGACGGAGATCCGGCAGTTGCCGGAGAGCCGTTGGAGTTGTCAGGGTTCAGGGTTCAGGGTTCAGGGCTCAGGGTTCAGGGTTCAGCAAATAGCACTACTCCACTACTCCATCGTCCATTGACCATAGACCCCGTCGACCTTGTGTCGGCGGTGAATCAGTTTATCTTCCACAAGATCGTCTTCCCTCTACATACTCCCGGGCAGTCATTCAGTCACCCGTATCCAGGGGATTCACCCGTGGGGGGTCTTTGGTTGAACAAGCTCGCACTATAGGCCTCATGTCTCAATACAGCCTGAAGACTGGACTACAACTATCAATTTTCTGTTGTATGTATGTATAATCACAATAGATCGCAACCTATCACCCCATATGGGCGGACACGCGGATCCGCCCCTACACATCACTCCACTATTCCAGGAAAATAGACCACACACACGGCCTCAACGAGACCGGTTACAGTTGAGTTGTCAGGGTTCGGGGTTCAGGGTCAGCAAAATTTCACTAAATCACTCCATCTGCACGCTCACAAGGCCCATCCCTACACATCAATTCCTGAACCCTGAACCCTGAACCCCGAACACTCCATCAACCATCTTCCATCAACCATCAACCATCTTCCATCAACCATCCTACAAATACCCCAGGTCCCGTAAGCGCTCTTTCAGTTTTTCTTCGTCTGTCTCTTCAGTTTCAGCGCATTCCTGCCAGGGCTTCTCTTCTATCACTCTTACTTCATGATCTTTCAGCCATTCCGGACGTAATGCCTCCGACAGAACCGCGCCATCCATGTCGGTTGATACCGGCAAGCCCATCAGGTGCAATACCGTCGGCGTTATATCCTGCAGTGATGCGGAAGTCAGTTTTCCTGTTGCAATAGCGGGACCGGCCGCCATGAACATCCCGTAAAAGGCATGGTCGCCTGAGCGGGGATGATCGTGCTGGGTGGACGGCATTACCAGTGACTGCGCAAAACCGTGATGCATGGAATATCCTTCCGCCGGCTCAAGATATATATCCGCCGCGCTTGCAACATACGGACCGGAAAACAATTCGTCACATGTCCAGGCATTTTTGATTAACGCCGCGCCGCTGTCCGGGTCGACCAGAGTCAGCAGTTTCGCTTTGATCTCTTCCGCCAGAGCAAGCGCTTCCTGCGGCTCAACACACCCGACCGCGTCACGGCCCTTAACATTCAATCGTATTCCCCGGCTGGCCATCGAATGAAACGCGGCCCGGGTCTGCGACCAGTCGACGGTGCGCATATACCAGGTCGACTTAACGTCAACTTCAGCTCCCCCGCCCGCTAATCGTTCTCCCCGCTTCTCCAGAACCTTCAAGCGG
>CAZCLS010000105.1:0-7010 GCA_964499565.1 uncultured bacterium | reverse complement strand
ATATGCCGTAAATGGTCGCGAAACGCCCCCGCGTACACTCCCGTGCCCTCTTCATGCTGCTTGTAGAAAAAGTGAAACAGGCGGTCCATTTCCACAAACGCGTACATCGCGAAATCGGGTTGAAGCTCTTTGTATAAATCGCCGAATATTTTCCAGTGTTCCGTGCTGTGCGCGTTGATCTTGTGATAAAAGGTGTCAAAATTCCCGCTGTGCAGATACCGCGACGGTATGTCTATCGAAAAGTCCGGGTATTGCTTCCGCAACCTGCCTTGCAGCTCGGTTGGCCAGGTATACCGGCAGTCCCATTCCGGTGTGCCGAAACCCGAAATATAATATCCGTTCACCTGCTCGGGCGGCCAGGTATGCGGCACATTCATCACTAGTACTTTTCCGCCCGATTCAGATACCCAGTTCCATACCGCCCGCGACTTGCGGTCCTGCCGGTTGGTAAGATGAATATCGTAATCACGCGCGTCATATCTGAAAAAATCAAATATATTATGTTTCCCCGGATTCTTGCCCGTTACGCCTGTTGTCCAGCCCGGCGGTGTCAGGGGCGGCACAGTGCTGGCTAACTTCGCCCAGGCTCCCCTGGCTTTCAAATCCGCCAGCACCGGCAATTCACCCGCATCAATCAACGGGGCAAGTATATTCCAGGATGCTCCATCAAGTCCTATAATTACTACCTTGTTCATTTATTTCTCCATGTCCGGATCAGACTGCTTGTCTGCGCTGATGTGGTCAATGTTTTTTACATTTCGCAGAATGCTCTCCCGCCAGGGCGTTTTCATTTCGATCCAGCGCTCAAGCTCACGTGCCGTTATCTTTCGTTGTGTTTGTATCCGCTTACGCTTCAGCCGCATTTCACCGAGCTTCTTAAAGGCATCCCAGCGCCCTTTCATGACCGGCCGCCATCTACCCCGCAGTATCCACGGTATATCACTCAATATGTTATATCCCAGTATACTAAAAATGTGCCGTATAAAAAATCGGCCGGGCAGATTCTTGATCATGACCCAGACCGAATTCCGCTTGGCCCAGAATAACGCCTTGTCAGAGAATTTGACCGTGGTAAATGACACCCGATGCCATACGACGGCGTTCGGTTCGTACACGCAGCGCCAGCCAGCCATACGGGCCCGGAAACTTAAATCCACATCCTCATTGTACGCGAAAAAATCTTCATCGAATAATCCAACTTCCTCTAACATGGCCGCGCGGTATAAAGCCGCTCCGGCACATGCCCCGAATACGTCCTCCCGCTCCGAGAACCGCTCTGCCGGTTCTGCATGCCCGCGCTTGCCCGCCAGGCCGTGCTTGTAAAACATGTCGCCTGCCGTATCTATCACTTCCGGCCTGTTCGTACCGTCCCAGCACAGCATTTTGCTGGCAACCGAACCAATCCGTTCATCACTGTCCGCCGCCCCTGCCAGCCGCTCCAGCCAGTCCGGACTTACGCGTGTATCATTGTTCAGCAGCGCAATATACGGCAGGGCCGGATTCTGTTTCAGTATTTCCCGGATACCTATATTGTTACCGCGCGCGAAGCCCGTGTTCTCCGGCAATTTCAGAAGATGCACCCAGGGATATTCACAGGTGATTATTTCGCATGAGGCATCACTTGACGCATTATCGACTATCCAGACATCATACGAGGGATAGGTCTGTTCGTTCAAAGACGACAGACATTCCCTGATTACGTGTTCGCCGTTCCAGTTCAACACCAGAACTGCTATCCCGTGTATGTGTGCTACTTCAGTGGCACTCATCGCATCGATTCCGTTAGTGTGTAACAAATAAGCGCTTATGCAACCGCCCTTAGAGCAATTTTTGCCGGGCGGGTCTGTATATCACGCTGATATATAACAATTTAGAATTATAGTTATCTGGACCTTTTCTGTCAACTGTTCTACCCCCAAACCATGCGCCATACGTCCTGAACAGGTAAGTATCCGCCTTTGACTTTTACTGATTCTTGTGGTAAAATTTTGTTTTGATGTTCACATGATGCATTCTGGCATCGAATTTGCTATTTAATCTATTATTATGCGCACGTGAAACCAGAGGACCTTATTTTATGCCATCGTTTGTCTATGAAGGCTTGAACAAAAGCGGTACTCCCGCCTCCGGCTCGCTGATCTGCAACAGTATCCTGGATGCTAAACGCCAACTCCAGCAACAGGGTATCCACATCTCTAAACTTGAAGAAAGTGATACCTACGCTTCTCAGCAGACCGAAACTCGTCAAGGGTTATTTGACTTCGGATTTAAACGCACCCGAGTCAGCAACGAGAAAATCGTCGACTTCCTGCGCCAACTCGCTACCCTCGTAGAAGCTAAATTACCACTTGTACGCGCACTTACCGCCCTCGTCGAACAGGAAGACGACCCGGTTTTCCTCGCTATCCTTACCCAGGTCCGTGAAAAAGTACAGGGCGGCGCTACCTTAGCCGATGCCCTGGCCGACCATCCTGTCTCCTTCTCCCGTTTAGCGGTTAATATGGTCCGGGCCGGTGAAACCGGCGGCGTCCTGGAACAATCCCTTAATCGTTTGGCTGACTTCTCCGAAGAAGAACAGGATATGCGCGCTACGATCAAGTCCGCCATGATTTATCCCGTCGTCCTTTCCGTCGTTATGGGCGGGGCGATTACCCTGCTCATGACCTTTGCCGTTCCCAAGTTTAAGAATATCTATAAAGGCATGAAAACGGAATTGCCCTTCCTTACCACCGCTCTTATTAAAATTGCTGATATCGTTAAAGGCTACTGGTGGCTGATTATCATTATTGTCTTTGTGCTTGTCATGCTCTATAAATACTGGAAGCGAACGCCTAAAGCCCGTATCATTATCGATCGACTTAAATTTAAACTGCCGGTCATCGGGGCTCTTACCCGCAAAATTGCCATCGCCCGCTTTTCACGCACGTTCGGCACCCTCGTAGATGGCGGCATCCCGATTCTCCAGGCCCTCAATATTTCAAAAGATACCGCCGGAAATATCGTGATCGAAAATGCCCTCGACTCCGTCTCTAAAAATGTCAAGGAAGGTGAACGTATTGCCAAGCCCTTGCGCGCCAGCGGGGTTTTTCCTCCGGTTGTGATTCATATGATTTCCGTCGGCGAGGAATCGGGTCGACTCGGTCCCATGTTATTCCGGATCGCCGAGAGTTATGATAAACAAACCAGGAATGCCATTAAAGCGGCAATGACACTGCTGGAACCTCTTATAATTGTCATGCTCGCTTTTATCGTCGCGCTCATTATTCTTGCCATGATTCTGCCGATGCTTAACATTAACATGATGCAGCTCTGAGTATGAACGCCACCTGTTCCCGTCTAAATCCCTTTGTCACTCCATCCCGGCCAAAGCGCCGGCCACGGGGTATTGCTCTTATTACGGCCCTGTTCGTGCTGTTTTTTCTGCTTACGCTGGCTACCACGTATGTCTTTACCGTCCAGCTCGAAATTAATCTCGCCCGTAATTATGAGGATGACCTGAAAGCTCAATATATCGCTAAAGCCGGCATCTATCGCGCTATGGGCGAACTGCGGAATCAAACCCGCAGCGGCTCCTTTGCCTATCCCCGCCCGGACCTTCCCGAAGATCAGGAATTGTATGAACGCTACCAGGAAGTCTATGTTGATGTCCCCATCGGCGGCGGTTCCTATACCGTTAAATTTAAAGATAATTTCGGCCAGGTCGGTTATGGCCCGATGGATGAATCCAGCCTTATTAATATTAATGCCCTGGCCCAGAAACAAGACCGCGAAACCCTTTCCCGCCTTTTCGAAACCGTTGTCGATGATTTTACAACAATAGATAAAATTCTCGATTGCCTCATCGATTATATCGATTCAGATGATTTCTCGGGCGTTAACGGGGCCGAACAAATGGAGTACGAAGACCTTGAACCGCCGGAAGTTATCGCGAACGCTCCGATGCGCGATATCAACCAGTTTCTAATCATTCTGGAAGTGATGAAAAAACTCTATCCCGAGGAAATCGACGATACGATCTGGTTCGGTGAAGATTTGAACGCCAACGGTATTCTCGACCCGAATGAAGATGACGGAGCTGAAAATCCTCCTTTTGATGATATGGACGGCACCCTGGATAAAGGCATTAAAGAATACCTTACCGTCGATTCAAATACTGCCACTATCAATCCCAACACCGCTTCCCCCGATGTCCTGAAAATCATGATGCCTGAAAATTACGAGCAAATTCTGGAGGAACGACAGATTGCCCACGTCAGCGGTAATTCCTCCGTCTTCAGAATCAGGTCCTATGGCAAATACCGAGGCTATACCCATGTCGTCGAATGGGTCGTTTCTTTAGGCGGCGGTGACAGATATCCTTCTATCCTTAAAATGTATAGCCTCTGATACCTTTATGTTCCGTTCGACTGACCTTCATCTTCCACCGCACCGCACCGCCCGAATGTACGAACGGTTCAAAACCCGAGTCAGCAAGGGATTTTCTCTCCTGGAATTGATGATTACGGTTACGATCCTGGTTATCATGCTCGGTATTTCGACCCCGAAAATCATGCATGCCCTCTCGATCGGTAAATTGCGCAGCGAGAGTAATTTTCTTGTCTCGATTATTAAATACCTTCAAAGCATGGCGGCCCTTCAGCGCGCCAGCTATATCATTCATTTAGATCTCGATACCCAATCCTATTACGTTACCCGCGGCGTAAGCGAAGGTGATGATTTCGAAGTCTCTACCGATGACATGGTCGGCGGCCGCAACGATAGCCTCTTTGCCGGCGAGGTTTCCTCCAGCTTCGAGTACAGCGATCCCGGCTGGTCTTCTCCCTCGTATTCTTCTCCTTCTTCTTATTCTTCCGGCGATGCATCCCTCCCGGATGATGAGTTCGTTATAACGAACCGTAATCTCGCCGGCCGGGTCACCCTTTTTGATGAAGATATTCATCAACTCTCTTCAGGTGTTTCTATCGTTAAAGTTGTCGATGGCCGCGGCGATGAATTTGATAAAGGCTCCTATATTATTATTCTCGATCCCAAGGGCTATGCCGTCGATACCAGTGTCTATTTGTCTACCGGTGACAAAGGCGATCCGTTCTATGTGATTCATATCGGCGCTAACGGGATTGTTCGTGTCACAATAGAGGATTCAACGTTATGAAATGTTTCGCTCGTTCCCGGCGCGGCTTTACCCTGATTGAAGTTATGGCCGCCGTAGTCGTCCTCGGCATCGGCATCGCTTCCGTTCTGGCCCTTATCAGTCAATCTACCCGCGCCATTTCTATCGCCCGCAGCGCCACGGTTCAAGCCAGCCTGGCCAAAATGGTCATGGTTGAAATCGAAAATAAATATTGGCAGAAAAAAGTTGATGATATTTCCAACAGCGGTGATTTCGGCGAGGATTTTCCCGATTATCGCTATGAAGTCGTTGTTACCGAGGATATCGATGAAGAGGTTCCAGCCCTCCAGCAAGTCGATGTAACCATCTTCTATGATGGAGTCGTACCCCCGCGTGAATATACGCTCACCACGTATTTAATTGATTTCCTAAAGTAATCTTTACCCGGTTCGCATTCCTGTATGGATATCCACCACCCTTCACTTCCGAAACGTTTTTGCGGCATCCTGGCTCACCCTACCTCCTTCCCCGGTCCTTACGGTATCGGCGACATAGGCGCCGCCGCCTTCCACTTTGTTGATTTCCTGCACCAGTCCGGCCAGAACCTGTGGCAAATTCTGCCCCTCGGTCCTACCGGGTACGGTGATTCTCCGTATGCCTGCTTCTCCGCCTTCGCCGGCAATCCTCTCCTCATCAGCCTGGATTGGCTTGTCGATCATGACCTGCTGTCGCCAGCCGACCTGGCCGATCTTCCTCCCTTTCCACACACAAGTGTCGATTTCGGCCCCGTCATTGATTTTCATACTTCTCTGCTTACCCGTGCCTTCCAACGCTTCCTTTCTCTTTCCCGTTCGCCACTCTCTTCTCCGTTCGATCAGTTCTGTAACGATGTAGCCTGGTGGCTTGATGATTATGCCGAATTCATGGCCTGTAAAGATGCCCACGGCGGGGCTATCTGGCACGAATGGAGCTCCGGCAAACGTTCCCCACTCTCATCTCCCGATGACAGTATCAGCGAACGCTGCCTGTATCATAAATTTATCCAGTTCATCTTCTTTACCCAATGGAAGGCTCTTAAACTCTATGCTAATGAGCGCGGCATCAGGATTATCGGCGATATCCCTATCTTTGTCGCGTATGACAGTGCCGATGTCTGGGCCCATCCCAATCTCTTTAAGCTTGATGAAAACGGCCGTATGACTGTTGTTTCCGGCGTACCCCCCGACCTGTTTTCAAAAACAGGTCAGCGTTGGGGCAATCCCCTCTATCGCTGGGATCAATGCCAGAAACAAGGCTTCTCCTGGTGGCTCAGCCGCCTGCGCTGGAACCTCCAAACAGTCGACCTGATCAGAGTTGACCACTTCCGCGGTTTTGATGCCAGCTGGGAAATTCCCGCTGACCGCTCTACCGCCGAAAAAGGGCGTTGGGTCAAGTGTAAAGGCCGTGAATTATTCGACGTTATTAAAAACGAACTCGGTTCCGTTCCGGTTATCGCTGAAGATTTAGGCGTTATTACTCCCGCTGTTGAAAAATTGCGTAATGATTTTAATCTGCCCGGTATGAAAATTCTGCAGTTCGCCTTCGGTGATTCTTCCGATAATATCTACCTCCCCCATCATTATTCCGCTGACTATGTCGTCTATACCGGCAGCCATGACAATGATACTACCGCTGGCTGGTATCACGCCGCGCCCGAAAAAACCCGCGACCATGTCAGACGGTATCTCGGTTTGAATGGCGACGATATCGCCTGGGATTTGATCAGACTTGCCTACGCTTCCGTTGCAACCTATGCTATCATACCCCTTCAGGACATCTTTGCCTTGGATTCAAATGCCCGCATGAATTTCCCCGGCACTACCGGAGAAAACTGGAAATGGCGCTATACGGAAGATATGCT
>CAZCLS010000104.1:8528-9615 GCA_964499565.1 uncultured bacterium | reverse complement strand
GAAGGCATATTAAATGTTGATTATAATCATTTTTGGATTTATTCTGAAAAAGGTATAAGAAACACAAGAACATTCATATTTGGTAATGGGGAACGCAGAAGATTATCAGATGATAAAATTAACTGGTATAAACAAATGACGACTGAAGATGTAAAATGGGAACAATATTTACATTCATCACATGAATAGCGATGCGATTATTAAGGGAAATCGGGGTCGGAAGTGTCTGACCAGTCTGACGTGTCTGACAAAACAGGATGAGCATGAAACCGCATCACGCTATATGTTTCCCCGTGAGGTGGGCGGGGGAGTGACTGCCCGGGGAAGGTGGAGAACGGCTGGTTTAATTCAAACTGATTCACCAGCGACGCAAGGTCGCTGGGGTCTTTTTTTAAGAATGGATTAATATTGCAAATTGCTGATGAGTTTGTTAAACTATACACACTTATTTTGTTTTTAACAATAAGGCTAACACAAGGGGAACCGAAATGAAAACATGTTTTTGTATACTGCTGACGGCGATGATCGCCGTAACGTGCGTCTATGGTGCTGATGAAAAAAAAGACACGGCATACCGCGTCCGGCGCGGTGTGAATAATGTTACACTCGGCTGGTTGGAAATACCACGAAATATTATCTATGAAGATGCCAAAACACCCTATGCCGGATTTTTCTATGGTCTGGTAAAAGGGCCGGTTATGACTGTCTGGCGCGGTACGGCGGGTGTCGTAGACCTGGTGGCGCTGGGGCAGACGGGGCCGGGACTGTATATGGGACAGATTCCCGATTCACCGACTGACGCGGCCTGGCAACCGGACAAATCCAAAGCCGAAAAGAAAGCGGCTAAAAAGGAAAAGAAGGTTGAAAAGAAAGCGGCTAAAAAGGAAATGAAGCTGAAACCGGTAAAGAAGGTTGAAAAGAAAGCCGAGAAAGCCGAGAAAAAAGCCGAGAAAAAGGCTGAGATAAAAGAAGAGAAGACTGAATAATTCTCTGTCATATGGCACGTAAATATATAAGGACGCGGCAATTGTCGCGTTCTTTTTTTTGATTTAAAAAAGCTGCCGGCGGCAGGGGTCAGGGTGGTGTT
>CAZCLS010000104.1:6585-8428 GCA_964499565.1 uncultured bacterium | reverse complement strand
CCAAGTGTTACCGGGAGCATCATCATAATATCGTAATAATCTTCCAGAATGATCGGTGTATGGCTGCGCGCGTCAACATCGCGAAACCAGCCGTCGACGAACATTTCACGTGTCGTTTCTATGCGCCGTTGTGCCATAGTTTCCCAGCGTTCACGGTCTTCCTCATGACCGGCAATCCCGGCAAACAGGACCATAGTGTGCATCGCATTAGCCATAGCCGCTTCAACATCAACAGTACGGACAAAATCGACGACATCGGCCTCGCTGCAGCCGTTGAACGTAAAGCGCTTTGAACCGTCCTGGCCGGATTCCCAACTGTTATTGCAGTGGAACCAGCCTTCCGCGTCCGTGCGGTTTTCGAGCCACCAATCGATAAAGGCCTTGAGATAGGGGTACAATTGAGTAATCCACTGGTCGTCATGGTCGCGCAGATAGATGGAGTGGATGACATGGAAGGGCAGGCCCCACACGGGCGAGGTACCGCATTCGGCACCGCCGGCATCGATCATGTTCATACTGCCGTCTTCACGGCAGCAGGGGATGTTCGGCGCTGGCGCGTTGACAAAAACGCCGAAAATCACCTTCTTGGCCAAAATACTATCCGCGTAGCTCAGGCACATCATGTCCAGCGTCGTCTCGCCCAGCACCATGCGCGGCATGAAAATCTGCATCGCGTCCCAGGGCTGGGTAAAAATACCGCAAGGCCGGCGCACATTCATGCGCAAGGTTTCAAAATCGTAAAGCCAGCCCTGCTGCCACGCTTCGGGCCAATCACCGCTGAGGAGGGGGGCGGTTTGGTAAAATGATTCGTCCTCCTCAAGCTGGCTGGTCAGCGTGTCACGGGCGGTCTGAATAGTGCGTGAGAAACGGCGCAGAGTGAACTGTTCGTTAACGTCTCGTGTAAGACTGAGAACCAGGCTGGCTGAACTGTGAGCGGGAACTGAAAGCTGGTATGAGATAAGTGAATACAGATGCGAATGCTTACCGAATTCAATGCTGGCACCGTCGTTAGATGAAGAATCCGTGTTGTAAATCCATTGATTCCATTCGGCTTCGTCGCTGGTCGCTTTATGCGCGGTGGAAGGATGGTTGGCGCCTAACGCGAAAATATCGCCGTATTCCCATAATTTATTTACCATCGTGTCGGTCCGCTTATTGTGACCGGCAACAACACCGCTGCTTCCCCACCAGCGCCGTTCATGAAAACCGTAGATGTTTGTAGCGTGCAGCGTCATGTCTGCGGCAGTATCGCGTGTATTGGCAACTTCAACGATACATACCAGGGAATGTTCGTCCGCCAGGAAATACTTGGCGCTGAAGGTCAGCCCGTCTTTTTCCCAGTCATAACTCATCATGGTTTTCGTATGATAGCGCGAGCAGAGTTGTATGCCGTGCTTTTCAAAATCCTGAGAAGTGTGCAGGACACTATCATCCAGCGCGACACTAAGGTGAAGAAAAGAAAGATAGTTGATCGGCCGGGTCATTGTAGAGGCATAGGGCCAGGGTAGACTTCGGCACCAGAATCCGAATCCCATGGGAGGAACAGACCGGATAATGCCGCTGTGATTAGCCACGACTGAATGGGCGGGATTATCGATATAGCCGAACGGCGTATAGTTCCGTTGCGGGAAGGAAGAGGGCAGTTTCAGCAGGTCGGCTGAAGATACAGCCGTGGAAATACGGGTAGTATTATCGGAAAAGTTCATAGCAACAAATGTAAGAAAATGTTAATTAACAATAGAAATAAAGACTAATGTATATTAACATATTCCGAGTTTTACGTCAAGAGGGGCACAGGACCTAAAATCTGCGATAGATGTAGGTGCCAGGTACTGAATTGTCA
>CAZCLS010000104.1:3130-6485 GCA_964499565.1 uncultured bacterium | reverse complement strand
GAATTGTCATATTAGAACCTGGCCGAAGCCGTTTACTGGCTTGGGCTCTGGAGTATTCAGCGAGGCTGTATGACGCGGTCATTTCCTGCCGTTAAACCTGCCATAAGCTGTATTTTGCCTTTTATCCTCTTTTTTGGTATACTGATACCGCTGTATGAGTTTAAAGTAATACTTCCCAAACAACAACGGAGGAGCGGTGGCTGACACATTGCTGCGGTTTTCCGCCGAGTCATATGCTGATGCTATGCGTGTATTGGTTGAGGGCGTGCTTTCCGATGGAAGCTGGCACGCGCTGCTTACTATTACGCCTGCGGTGAATGTATTCACGCGAGACACGCTCAATTTCGACATGTTCACCTCGCATGCCGGCTGGCAGACCAGCGAAAAAATTCCGCGCGGAATTGTTCTGAAAGGCGGGGACGCACTTACCAAACTTACCACCCAGATTACGCAGCATTCGTATGACATGCTGCGGGTGGAAACCAGGGCGACACTGCGCCGCAGCGCCTGCCTGGAATCCGTGCGGGATGTAATCAACCTGCTTAATTTTGAGGTAGACTATGCCTGGACTCCGCAGCAGGCGCCGCTGCCGGAAATGGTGATCGGTGACGCAGTCTTCCGCACGCCGGCGGTACTGGTCCAGAAAGGGGCCCGCATAGTTGCTCTGATTCCCAACGTGAAAATACTGGCAAGTCAGCGCAGTATTCCAACCGCGCTTACCTTTGACTGCCCGGACAGCTGCATCAGTTATGGCTGCATGCCGTATCGCAGTTCGCGCTCATCCTATTATGCCCATTACGATTCGGACACGACTGACCGGCCGACGGTTCTAACCTATGCATACTACATTTACTACCGGAATTCCTGCCGCAAACATGACGGCGCGAGACGGCTGGTGCACCGGATGTGGCGCTTATACGCGGAATCACGCCTGGAAGACGTTGCGCCTCAAACCAGACCGATTGAGCGCTGCTGCGATGTTCTGGCCGCTAACGCTAGCGGAAGTGAGAGGTTAACCGCCAAACCGGCGGCGGTACAGGACGAGTTGCTGTGGGCGATTGAAGAAGCCGCTGCGGAACAGGAAGCGAATAAAGCTCCTGTGTATATGAATGACGTTCAATCCTGTGCTCTGCAGAGTGCGTATGGATTGGCGCTGCATGCCCGGCGGATGGGAAAAACCGCACAACTCGACCTGGCGCGTGCTGCCGTCTGTAAGCAGTTGGGCGCGCCGCGCAAGAACGGGTTGTTTCCGGTTATGTATTCCGAGGACAGTGAGCCGCACTGGCGGATGGACAGTCTGGTGGGCCCACCCGGCAAAGAAACGTTATGCCGGCTGACAAACCTTTCCTGGGCTGGATACTGGCTGTGCCGCTGGTACAAGGAGATAGAGCAGGATGAGAACATTCTGCCGTTGATAACAGAGTATGCCGACCGGTTGCTGACGCTGCAAAGGCATGGCGGGCACATTCCGGCCTGGGTTCGACCGGAAACGGGTAAGACGGTCCGGTTGTGCGCCAAGTCGGCTGAAAGTTCCGTGCATGCCTTATTTTTACACGCGTTAAACGAAATTGCTCCCCGTTATGAGTATTTGCGCGGCGCGCGGCGGGCGATAAATTTTGTCATTCGGGACATAGCCGATACCGGCCGCTGGGAGAACACCGAAACATTTTACGGCAGTTCTCCGGGCTGGAAAGAAAAGAAACCATTCCACCGCGATCCACGCCAGGGAACGTATTCCGTGCATGCTCTGGCTTTGTGGTGGACAGCTGAAGCACTGATCAGAATGTATGAAACGACTAGCACGACACGCTATCTGACGGTCGGGCAGCGTGTGCTGGATGAGCTGGCTTTGTTCCAGCAGCTGTGGGACCCGCCATATATTGCCGTGCCGTGCTTCGGCGGTTTCGGGCGCACGAACACTGACGGCAACTGGAACGACACGGTACAGAGCGTCTGCGCGAAGACATTTCTTGATTATTACCGGGCCTGCGGTTTAACGGAATATTTTCACCGTGGTGTCGCGGCGCTCAGGGCAACCTATACGCTTCTCGGGAATGGAAACGCGGAAGGGGGAGTGCTTCTGCCGGAACATTGCCGGATGGTTCATCCCACCAGTCCGAAGACAGTCTATGACGCAACGGAATCGTTTGATGCCGCCGCCGGCCCGGCATTATGCGCGGGAGAACTTGTGCGGGCGGCATACGGGGATGTGTATGTTGATACGCGCCGGCGGCAGGTCTTCGGCATCAACGGCATACGTGTGCAAACGTTTCAGTCCGACTTAGCCGGGTTATTTGTCAGTGGAACGGAAGCGCTGGGAATTGACCGTTCAATAATCGTCAGGACGGACACGGGCCAGGAATGCGTGGTAAAAATCAAAAAAAACACGGGATTTGAAGCACAACTTTAATAAAAATTCGGGGAACAAGTAAACATATTCACGATAACACAAAAACCCAAGGAGAATACTATGGCCAAAAGTATTAAAGGAACGAAAACGGAAAAGAATCTGCTGACCGCTTTCGCGGGAGAATCGCAGGCGCGCAACCGCTACACCTACTTCGCTTCCGCTGCTCTCAAGGAAGGGTACCGGCAGATTTCGGAAATATTCACCGAAACAGCCAATCAGGAAAAGGAACATGCCAAACGCTTCTTCAAATTCCTGGAAGGCGGGGATGTTGAGGTGTGTGCTGCATTTCCGGCCGGCATAATCGGCACGACGCTGGAAAATCTGAAAGCGGCCGCCGCGGGTGAACATCATGAACACACCTCAATGTATCCGGACTTCGCGAAAATCGCTGAGCAGGAGGGTTTCCCGGTCGTGGCCCAGGCGTTTATGTCGATTTCGGTGGCCGAGAAACAGCATGAAAAACGCTACAATGACCTGGCGGCCAATATCGAAGCGCAAAGGGTGTACAAGCGTGACGGTAAGGTGGTCTGGCGCTGTATGAATTGCGGCTACCTGCATGAAGGACCCGAAGCACCGGCTGTATGCGCGGCTTGTCTGCATTCGCAGATGCATTTCGAGTTGTTAGGCGAAAACTGGTAAGCGATAACGATTAACGAACAAGGAGAAAATATGACTACCTTGAATGGCATTTACAAATGTGAATTATGCGGCAATATAGTCCAGGTGCTTCACACCGGCGAAGGTGATCTGGTTTGCTGCGGGCAGGAGATGCAGCTGCTGAACGAAAAGACCGCCGATGCCGCGACCGAGAAACACGTGCCGGTTATAGAAAAAACCGATGCCGGTTACCTGGTAAAAGTCGGCAGCGTGCCGCATCCGATGGCAGAGGACCATTTTATTGAATGGATCGAGCTGATAGCGGACGGCAAATCATACCGGCAGTAT
>CAZCLS010000104.1:0-3030 GCA_964499565.1 uncultured bacterium | reverse complement strand
CCATTTTATTGAATGGATCGAGCTGATAGCGGACGGCAAATCATACCGGCAGTATTTGAAACCGGGTGACGCGCCGGAAGCGACTTTCTGTGTGAAAGCGGCTAAAGTGTCAGCGCGGGAATACTGCAACAAGCACGGCTTGTGGAAAGGATAATAATCTCTAATCCGCGTGAAAAATGAAGGGCAGCCAACCGGCTGCCCTTTTTTTAACGCTTCTTTTTTTTCATTCCTATAATCAGTACCGGTCGCGGCGATCTATCCAACAGCATATGTCCGCGAATCTCTTGCGTGTAATCATCATATCCCATACCACCGTCCGCGCGAATCTGTATATTTGATATAGAGCTTAATTCTATCGCATTAACAGATGGAATTGTAGCGACACCATTACTGTCGGTCCGCGTGTAAAACGGTTGAATACTGCTAATGCCGTCGGAAGAAACGGTGGTGATTGAAACAGGCATTCCCACTATTGGATTCAGAGTGTTTTCGTTACAGATGTAAATCCAGGCTCCATCATACCGTGGCAAGGATAATAAAGGAGAAGAAATAAAAAAAGAACTCATAAAGAGAAACAGACCGAATACGAAAGTCAGGCCGTACATGATTACAAGACCGAGTGTTGCCGGCAGAGAAGGAGGTTTTGTCAAGGCTTTGCGCCAGATTTCGCGGGTTCGTTGTGCCGTTTTTTCAATGGAAGTGGAAACCGACGGCATCGTCATATCGATGAGGCTTGCGATAGAAGCGATGAACCGGGCAGGAATGGTATCGATAGAGAACGCCTGATCGGGCGGCAGAATCTTTCTCAATTGCCATGCGGCTTTTGCCATATTATATGTAACTGGTAGAGAAACAATCAAAAGAACACAAAACAAACCAATAAAAGGCGCTTTCAGGAATAGAGCAATACATCCCAGAGCAATAATGGTAACTGTTTTAAAAACAATTTCAATTATATAATGCCTGCTGAACAATGTATATTCTGCAATTCTACCGCCGTCAAGCGGATAGATGGGCAGAAAATTGAACATATTTATTACGATAAACAGTTTCGCGGCTGTTGTCCACAGGGGATGACGGGTTATCACAAAGAGCATAAGGCAGAGACACCCGATACCCAGGCCGGGAACCGGACCGGCCATGGCTGTCAAGGTTTGTTTTGCAGCACTGGGCACAGTCTGCACGCCTGAAACAGCACCGCCCAGAAAAGGAATGAAAAACATTCTAACATCACGATAACCGAATAATTTCATTGCCAGAAAATGTCCCGCTTCGTGAATGGCGATAACCATCAGCAGCAGAAAAACCGCAGCTGGTGTGTAGGTCGAGCGAACAACCGCAAAAAAGATAAGTGCCGATACTATCAAGACAACAAGTTTTGAAAGGAGGGTACGCTGGCTTGATTCAGGCAGAGCGAGTTCCCGCTGAATTGCCTGAATACGGATTGAATCATTGTCAGTATCGTTAATCGACACGGTTGATTCTTCACAAGAAGAAATATCCATCAGGTGATAATCTCCACATTCGCCCGCGGCACTGTTACGGTTTGGCCGTTATCACATTGGGCAGTAAGAACCCGGATTTCAGTTTCGGTTTCAATGGCTACCGGTTGTTCCGGCAAGTCGGTTACGCGGGCCAGCGCACCAAAAAAGGGCGCGCGGATGATACGGATGTGAGAACCGATCTGCAATTCCTGCGCAACGGCCAGCGAGGCAACCGCGGCAGTTTCGGGTACCTCCGCCAGGGGAATTACTACTTCAGGGCGAACCACACCGGCGCGAATCTGGGTTGTGCCGTTGAATGAGGCCGACCGGCCTTCGAACGATTGCAGCAGCGAGAACGTGCGTTCCGCCATTCTGAGCTTGCCGAAGCCTTCAGTAACGATCAGTGTAAATCCGATATCTTCCTGACCAGTAATTGCCACGCCTATCGGTTCACCCAGAATGAAATCCAGCACCTGATGCTCGATGCTTCCGACAACAATGCCGGCCACGCCAATATCGACGGCCCTGGTGATCGCCTCGGTTGATATCGACGCGCCGCCGACAACTAACATGTTGGCGTACTCGGGAGAGAGGGTATCAGGAGTAATGTCGGCTTCCCTGGAAATAACAGCAATCGGCGCGTTGCGCTCGCCGCCCAGGCCGAATATACCCTGAACAATGCCGGCTGCAGTTTCTATTACGACTTCCGTTTTTGTTACTTCTATTATCTCGCCGTTGATATAGGCTTTTACTTCTACTAACGCTGCCGGTTCGCGAACAGAGATATGACCGGTTACGAGCGAGATGGTTTCGACATAACCATTGACCGGGGAGAGACATTCATTGCGGATCAGGCCGAAGAGATGCCTGATTTCTCCAAGCAACTGGCCTTCGCGGACTATATCGCCTTCACGGCAATGCAGAGCGTTAGAGATGTGCGTAGGATCTATTTCCAAAATATCCGATGCGCGCACGACAACCAGGTTTCCCTGATGCTCGGCGGAAGCCACGATACTGTCGGCTTCAACGGCTTGGCCAACCGTCACGGTGGCTTCGCCGCCGATCGGCAGTTTACGGATTTTGCGAATGGTTGTCCGCGGGGTAACTAGCAACCCCGGTGTAAAGGCGTTTCCCATCGTTCAGACTTTTGTTAGGGTTCAGGGCTTAGGGTTCGGGGTTCAGGTATATCATGTAATTTTCCGGGCCAGCGTCGATCAGCTTCGGGCAATTGTCTTTCAAGAGAACGTTCCAGCCCGTTTAGCATTTTGATGCATTCTTCATAGCGCCCGCGATAATGCTCATATACGTCACTGGTCAAGTAATCTTTTAAGAGAGCAATATAAAGATGATGAACGGTTTCACAGGCTTCGCCGCGGGAACGATTAGTGCCTTCAATTTTGTTTTTGATATGTCTATCACTATGTTTTTCGGCAAGGTTTGCAGGAGCGCTGTTCGATGATCTGCGAACTTGCGAACCGAGCTCATATTTTTCTTCCTCGGGCCAGTTATGTGACAGGTCACATACTTCTATGTGAAGGGTGCACAA
>CAZCLS010000103.1:0-9638 GCA_964499565.1 uncultured bacterium | reverse complement strand
TATTTCCGGATTGGCAGTCGGCGGTAATAACCAGGAAATCCTTTCCGGCCATACCGCTAAAAATCCTTTGTCGGTTACCGTTTATGATACGAATGGCGCGCCGGTCGAAAATGCCGATGTGTATTTTCATGTCGAAGGTGATTCCGGTTCAGCTTCCCTGACGCGCGCGCATGGCAAAACCGACCGGAACGGCATCGTAGACACGTATGTCATCGCCGGGGAAAAAACACATGAAATCAAAGTCTCGGCTGAAGTGATTAATACATCCCTCGATGTCAGTTACCGCGGTATTGTGTTCAAGGCCATGGTTCTGAACCAGACTGCTCTGCTCGTTACACTGCTCGGTGGTCTGGCGATCTTCATTTTCGGCATGAAAGTCATGTCCGAAGGTCTGCAGCATGTTGCCGGCCCAAAACTGAAAAGCATACTGCAGTTCTTTACCCGCAATAAATATGTCGGCGTGCTCGTGGGCGCCGGGGTTACCGGGTTGATTCAGTCTTCCAGCGCCTGCACGGTTATGGTTGTCGGCTTTGTCAATGCCGGTCTCCTGACACTGCAGCAGTCCGTCGGTGTCGTATTCGGCAGTAATATCGGCACAACCGTTACCGCCCAGCTGATAGCTTTCAAATTAGACGACCTGGCTCTCCCGGCGGTCACGATCGGACTCATAATCCAAATGGTCAGCCGTAAAAATACTACCAAGTTCTGGGGCCAGGTGCTGATGGGCTTCGGATTGCTGTTTCTGGGTATGTCGATGATGAGTGCCACGCTCAAACCATTACGAAGCAGTCCGACCTTCATTTCTTTTTTCCACGGCTTCGATTGCTCGCCGGTAAATGGATTTATGCCGCTCTCTTCCGTCTTGTGGGCCGTCTTTATCGGTACCGCAACGACCGTTGTCGTGCAAAGCAGTTCCGCGACGGTCGGTCTGGTTATCGCCTTAGCCGGCTCCGGTCTGCTAAATTTCTATACCGCGGTGCCGCTAGTGCTCGGTGATAATATCGGCACAACCATTACCGCTAATTTAGCCGCTATCGGCGGCACGCGTACTGCCCGGCGCACTGCCTTAGTACATACCCTCTTCAATCTAATCGGCACCGTCGTAATGATAGCGCTTTTCTATGTTCCCTGGCACGGCACACCGGTATTCCTGGCCTTTGTGGATTGGCTCACGCCCGGAGAGGTATTCTCTCTGCATCCCGAAAATATTACCCGGCACATCGCTAATGCGCATTCTCTGTTTAATGTCTGCTGCGTCGCGATTCTGTTGCCGTTCTCAGGTATCCTGGCCTGGTTAGCTACCTGGCTGGTGCCCGTCAAGCAAAGTGAAGCCCGCCAGCAACTGCAATACCTGGAACCGCATCTCCTTAAAACTCCCGCCCTGGCTATTGTCCAGACCGCGCGTGAACTGGCCTATATGACCCGCCGTTCGATGAAGATGGTGGAGGATTCGTTTTACTGTCTGCGCCATGCCTCTCTCGACCGCGAACCGGAAGTGCGCCGGCGCGAGCAGATTGTTGACGATCTCCAGGATAAGATTTCCGATTACCTGGCTAAGCTGACTGCTGAGCCTTTGACCGAAGAAGAAGCGGGCATTGTGCCGGCCTTGATGCACGCGGTACATGACGCCGAGCGCATCGGCGACCTCGCGACTAACATTATCAAGCTGGCGGAACGCAGGATCGATAAACAGACCGACCTGTCCGTTCAAGCCCAGGACGACCTTGACGGCATGTTCCAGGCTATCGATTCGCAGTGCCTGCTGGTGTTTGAAGGTCTGGCCAAAGCTGATGCCGAAAAAGCTTTTCTCTGCCTGGCCCAGGAAGATAAAATCGATGCCATGCGTGAACGGCTGGCCCTTAAATATACCCGCGATTTTGATGGCGAAACCGCTACCGCGCGGGAAACCGTGCTGGTTCTCGATACCATTACAATCCTCGAACGGATCGGAGACCACCTGGCTAATATCGCCGAACGAATTCCATCAATCATTGAATTCGAACCGAGTGAGTAGTCGTTATTTTTATCAATTGTATGAGAAAGAGTTTGCGATATATTTTTGCAGTTATTGCTCCCCTGTTGCTCTTTGCGGCGTGCACATCGCGCGACGACCTTTATCCCGATGCGATTGAAATCCACAGCTCCCCGGTTGTGTGTACCCGTCCGGGCATTACGCTTGAAAAACCGCTGAAAGTTGAAGTCCTGGGTCCCGTCAGACGCGGCCTGTTGGGCGGAAAAGGACAACGGTCCCCCGTGCCGGCCGCCACGGTGCATTTCTCAATTCTTGCAAATAATACGAATATCTGGTTTCCCGACGGTACCTCGGTAGAAACCGACCAGGGCGGATATGCCTCGTTACGCGTGCATATTGGTAACACGCTGGGAGACCATTATGTTAAAGCGGCGGTCCAATCACAGGACGGCAGCGAACGCTCAGTTATTTTCCGGATTGTCGCCGGCATTGAAAAACTGAACAACAACCAGGAAGCTCTGGCCGGCCATACCTGTTCGCAACCGTTCAGTATCCGGGTCTTCGATATCACCGGCGCTCCCCTGCCGGGTGCTATGGTGTATTTCAGTCTCAACCAAAATGAAAAACGCGTCTCAATCTCCCGGCCTTATTGTATTACCGACCAGGATGGCATAGCAGGTGTCTACGCTGCGGCAGGAGACCACACGGGCGAAGCTGAAATTCTGGCCGAAGTGGAATATCCCGGGAAAATATTATCATTCCGGGGTCTCCGGTTCAAAGTCATGATCCTCAATCAAACCAGCCTGATCATTTCCCTGTTAGGCGGTCTGGCCATTTTTATTTTCGGTATGAAAATTATGGCGGAAGGCTTGCAGCGCGTTGCCGGTTCCCGCCTTAAAAATATTCTGCAGCTGTTTGTGCGTAATAGATTAGTCGGCGTCCTGGTTGGCACCGGTGTCACCGCGGTCATTCAATCTTCCAGCGCTACAACAGTTATGGTGGTCGGCTTTGTCAATGCCGGCCTGCTGACTCTGCGCCAGGCTATCAGTGTTATTTACGGCAGCAGCATCGGCACGACGATCACGGCCCAGATCATTGCTTTTAAATTGACTAAAATCGCATTGCCGACTATTATTATCGGCTTAGTGATCCAGATGGTCAGCAAACGCATGACAACCAAGTTCTGGGGTGAAGTGCTGCTGGGATTCGGCTTGTTGTTCTTCGGCATGAGCATGATGAGTGACACGCTTGTGCCCCTCAGGGAAAGTCCGACGTTTATCTCCTTCTTCCACGGCTTCGATTGCAGTCCGGTCAATGGCATTATGCCCTTTTCCTCGGTACTGTGGGCGGTGTTGATCGGCACAGCAATGACCGCGATCGTTCAGAGCAGTTCCGCTACGGTCGGCCTGGTTATGGCTCTGGCTGCCAGCGGTCTGATAAATTTTTATACCGCGGTGCCTCTGGTGCTTGGTGACAATATCGGCACGACGATTACCGCTAATTTGGCCGCCATCGGTACCAACCGCAGCGCCCGGCGCGCGGCGATCGCCAATACCGTTATTAAAGTGTCAGGTACCCTCTTTATGGTCGGTCTTTTTTATTATACGTATGACGGTGTGCCTGTATTTCTCTATTTTATTAACATGATCACACCCGGAAATGTCCTCAGTGTCTATTCCGAAAATATCGCCCGCCATATCGCCATGGCGCATACGATGTTCAATGTCTGTAATGTCATAATACTGCTGCCTCTTGTCAATCAACTGGCCTGGCTCTGTGAAAAAATCCTTCCCATTAAAACCACCGGCGTCGAGCAGCGCCATCAGTATCTGGAACAGCACCTGCTGGAAACGCCCCCGCTCGCTTTTGTCCAGATTACTAAAGAATTAGCCTATATGACCCGGCGCTCGATGAAAATGGTTGAAGAAGCCTATCGCTGCCTGGCTGAAAATACGCTGAAATGGGAGGACAGTATCCGCCGTAGAGAAGAAATAGTCGATCAACTTCAGACTGATTTATCGGAATATATTGCTGATCTGACCGGCAAACCCTTGACCGAACAGGAGTCCTCCGTTGTACCGGAGCTTATGCACGCCGTGCATGACGCCGAACGGGTCGGCGATTTGGCCATGAATATTTTCGAGCAGGCCGAGAGGCGTATCAGAAAAAATATTGAACTGTCCGATGATGCCATCAAAGATTTGCATGATATGTTTACAACCGTAGACCACCAGTGCGGCGATGTGGTCGAGGCTCTGCGCACGGGTAATCTCGATTCGGCCCGCCAGGCGATTGCTCATGAAAAGAAAATTAACGATATGCAGCGCCGCCTTTCCAGCCGAAATATGAAACGTCTCGAATCAGGGGTCTGTTCCACCCGTTCAGGCGTCATGTTTCTTGAAATTGTCACTAATCTAGAACGCATCGGCGACCATCTGGTCAATATCGCTGAACGTATTCACGCTATCGCCCTCTTCGAACCCGAAGACGGCAAACCTCCGAAGAAAATAGTTGATGGCTCAGTGGTGTGACGCGAGGTGCCGGGGTGGGATGGAGTGATGGAGTAATGTGTAGGGACGGACCCGTGTGTCCGCCCGTCGGTGGAGAGGTGGAGTCAGACAGGTCGGACAGGTCAGACAAGTCGGACATCGAAGTAGCCATCGTTTGTCCCCATACGGTGGACTACTCTGTAATCGGAGATCGGTATTCAGTAATCAGTTGTATGTAATCTGTCAATGTATCTCTGGCCTACTGCAAACTCGCTCCGCCTAAACCCCTCCCTGACACACCCCCGCAATCAGCCCTCTTCCCTCTGCTCTCGTAACACATCCACCGTCTCGCTCCATCCATATTCCCCTTGCCGTCGGCCACATTGCTTTGATGTAATCGGTAATCAGTTATCGGTAATCTGACATCGGCTCTCTGCCCTCTGCCCTCTGTCCTCTGCCCTCTGTCCTCTGCTATTTACACAACTCCTTGATATGGCCGATAACTTTGCTGACTACCTGTTCATATTTTTCAGATTCATCCCACTGCTCTTTAAATCGAGGCAAATGCCAGCGCGGCGGCCGTTCTGCAAAGATAACGTTTATCCGTGATTCCAGCCGTTCGATGTCGTTCAGCAGCTCTTTTGCCAGAGTCTGGGGCATGCCCCGCCTCAGACTCTGTTCTGTATACCGGCTCAGGTTGCGGGCCACCCAGGCATTATGGTCGTCGATCCAGGCATTCAGCTGATGGGGTAATTCATCATCATTGGGTAATTTTGCCAGCACTGGATTTTCGGCCCAGGCAGCCAGAACCATTAAGGCGCTAACGATGTTGTTTTCATGATTCTTCAACTGTTCCGCCTCGCGCACAAACCAGCCGGGTGAGACTGGCAGCCAGCCGGGAACATTGTCCACCCGGTACCCGATTCGGCGGGTGTCGGTAAAGGGGGTATCCCGGTTGACTATATTTGTTGTCGCAAATCGTATATAACTGGCAATACCGACAACCTCATTGGCCCTGTTTACCATCGGACTGCCGCTGTGACCTGGAACGAATCCCGCATCAGTTTCAATCTTATCCGGACCGACACCGAGAATCTTTCCGCGAACAGGCCGGATGACCCCTTCCCCCTCCGCGTTACCACAGACGGAAATGGGCTCGTTTAGTTCATGTTTTGACGCAATCGTTAAAAAAGATGGCGGCGGTTCCTTCAGCGTAATCCGAACCAGGTCGCGGTCGGACGCGCATTCAATCCTCTTTACGCTATACTGGGTGCCATTATTGTCGAGAATTTTAATGCCGCGGTTGCCGGTAAGGATATGCAGGTTTGAATAGACATAGATATTCGTGCCTTCTTTTACGACAAAACCCGTGCCGGTTCCCTCGTTTCCTTTTATGATAAAAATACTCTTGAGTGGTGACGCATCAACATCAGCAGTCGGCTCTGCCACATTTTTTGTGTACGATATAACCAGCATCTCTTCATCCGGATATTTGAATCCGACCGCTTTCGGGGCTGTTCCAATGCGTAATTCATCAAAGTACAGGACGGTTCCCCGGGGTGCTTGAATTGTTATTGTTTCAGGATTCAAGGTTTTAGACACCGGGCCCGATTCGCACAGCACATCTGCTTTATTTGCCTGTTCCATACCCAGCATGGGATTAACCGCCAGCCGGGCTGAAAAGTTTTTTTCACCAAAATCGATTGTCAGGCTGAGCATATATCCATTTTCATCCGACGCAAAAACCTGTTCGTGAGCGAAACGCTCAGAATCGGCGCTGCCGCACGAACACCAGAATGCCTGATTACTCCAGCCAATTGTCAGCATGGAGGCGCCAGAGTTGTCCTGTATATGCAGAATAGGACCGTTACCTCCGTCACTTGGCACGATCGTGCACAGGAACGTTATAAACAGCGGTTCGCCTGTTTCAATTGCTTGAGTAACTAAGGCCCGCAACTCGCCGGACGTGCTTCGCGTCACCATCGAACCATCGGCTACCACCAGCATATGACCGCTAGTATCAAGCACACCGACATTACGGTAATACATGTCACTGTTTATAATGTCAAACGTGCCTTTCCACAGAAGATTCCCGGTGTTCTCAGCCGAATAAGACCCGCGTGGATAGTTGAATCCATCATATAATGCCGCGCTACAGTCTGCCGCGATTATCCCTGTCAGCACACTGACTGCCACCAGACATTCCGGCCATGTACGCGCACATGTTTTTCGGTTTTTTTTCAGTTGTGCAATCATTTACAGGACCCCTTGATTTGGTTGATCACGTTTTTGATAATCTTTTCGTATGCTTCCGCTTTCTCCCATTGTTGTGCAAACTGCGGCAGATGCCAGCGGGGAGGTTCCTCGGAAAATATCGTGTTAATTCGCGATTCCAACCACTCAATGTCATTAAGTAGTTCCGTGGCTAAAGCCGGCGGCAGGCCTCGGTTCTGTTTGAAACTCTGGGCTGAATACCTGCTGCTGTTCCGGTTGACCCAGGCGTTGTGGTCGTTTATCACGGGCGCCTCGTATTCTATGCGACCAGCCTGATAATGTTTGTTTTTATCATATTCCGGACATTTGAATCCCGCTTCGCTGACATGAGGGCCAAAACGAATTTCATCAATCGCGATGCATGTTCCCGTCGGCGCCGAAAGTTGAATCTCTCTGATGCACAAATCGTTTCCCGCTATTGCGGAACTCCAATTCATTGAGGCCTCGCTTGGGTTGGTGTCAAGCGGCGGATTCAGACTGATACCATAGCGCGTTGACTTCATCGATCCTTCTATCGCCAGGCATACCAGGGTGTCACCTTTATGCCTGTCAGATTTCGGAATTGGCGCGGTTGCCCGGTTCTTTTCACTAACACTACCAAACCAGAACTGGGTGCTGTTGCACCCAATTGTCAGTTTCTGATCATTGAATTCTCGTATCAGCTTCATAATAGTAATGTTTGTTTCTACTCCCGCTATCCGACACAAAAACATAAAAAAGATCGGTTTGCGATCGCTTCGCGCCCGCATCTGCATTACTACCTGTTCATATGCCAATGGCCGCTTCGCGCTCATCCCGTTTGACAAACTCAGCATATGACCGGTTGTATCCAGTGCCCCTTCATGGATGTAACGTAATCCTCCGTCAACTATCTGAAACATTCCCTGCCAGACTATATTTGAACAGTCTCTCGAATACGTGCCCTGCGGGTATGATATACCGTCATACAAATGGTATTGGTCTTTCAATTTCTCCCGCGTTTCCGCAACCAGTATATTAGCGAAAACTACGGTCGCGAGTAGCAGTACTGCTATGCGCGCGCGTCGATATGTGCTTGCTTTCATTCATTTACCATGTACACATAAACGTACTGTTATTTCAATCGAACATCATTGCCGCCGGTATTGTTCTCCGACAGGTTAATAACATTCTCTCCTCCAATTGTTTCTTTATCCACAATGCCATCCGGACTTGATTTGCTATGTATTATAATAAATCACTGGCAAAAACACAAAATCATGTGGCTCAGTTATTCCCGCACACAGCAATTCCGGCATGGCATATGACCGTTTTGAACATGAAATGTATTTTTCTTAATGCTACCCGGGAGGTTTTACACGAAGTTATCATCTGCTCACTAACCCAAGTTTCTTATTTTAAAGGCTATAGTACACAAGAACAGGCACATAAAAAACAGAGGCACTACAAAGCCGTTCGTTATTTATATTCTTTTTGATAGGAAGGGCTTTCCTTTTTCCAGTCTATTCCTAACACAGTATAGATATATTCCTGATCAGCATCAGGGTGCGCGTCTTTGCGGATCGTTATCGGTCCTCCATCGCGTAACGCCAGCACACTTATCAGCACATGCGTTTCCGCCCGTTCTTTCAGCTGATGTTAGAATTGCCGATCGACGACAACTAAAAATCACTTAAGACAAAAACAATGAATCAGCGCAGCCATGCACCCTAACATGCTTCCCGTTACGAACTTAGCGGGAGGTACGCTCCCCCGGTCGCAGTTAGGGCTATGGGGCAATTCTAATTGTCGTTCAACATATATTATAATGGATCGCTACCATAACATATATAAAGCTCAACACAATCAATATAGAGATATTCATAAAGTCCTGGACCATAATTTCCACCAACAATTTCGACAACAAAATTCGTAGTCTCTATATCACCCCATGTTAGATTTTCAACACCCCATGTATCGTCCCAATTTCCATACATATATTTAGTTAATGAAACTGGCCAAAAATCATCATTATACTCCGAATCGCTTCCAGCTATAGGTAACTTAACCCACCCATCTTTCCCTTGTCCATATTCGCAGCATTTTGTGATATAAACAACTATACCTACAATAGGCTCAGAAGATGATATCGACATTCCAGATAGATCAAATGATACTAATAATTTTTCTCCAGTTCTTCTCTCGCACATGTAGGAATATGCAGTATATGTGTCTTCTGAACATACTTCTGATGGATATCCCCAAAAAGAATAGGGATATGAATCACCACTTTCTGCTGAATATGGAAAAAAAGATATAGTATCAACATCCCCCAGAGCGACTAATACTATTAAAAAAGCAGCCGCACCAAATTCAATGATATTAATTTTTTTCATGGCTATCACCTTGAAGTTGTTTGTTTAGTAAACGAGATACTATTATCTCATATTTCAACTCCCTGTTAAATAATAACATTGCTAAAACATTATATTGGTCCTTCTTCATATTAAATTAATATACCAATAAAATCAACTTGGAGTAGTTAATATTCATAAGGGCCATAATTTCCTGCATCAAATTCTATATAAAAGTCAGGGGTGTTAATATCACCAAATGTTAGATTATCAACATCCCATGTATCATTACAAACATACGAAGCATCCTGCCAATCTTCATGTGGGCCAGATATATTTTCAGCAGAAGATGGATCAAAATATATCTGGCATATTGCTTCATATACTACAAAACAAATTGTTAGACATAGCAATACAAATATCAATTTTCTCATGACTGACGCTTGATTTTCAATTAATTTCACTTCTATCAATGTAAAACATCACAAACCCTCAATCGACTACTTGTTAATTCAATAAATATATTGTAGGATCATTATCACTCTTGTCCAAGATAGCTTTTGAAAATAAAAGGTGTAACTCCTAAGTATG
>CAZCLS010000102.1:3219-9667 GCA_964499565.1 uncultured bacterium | reverse complement strand
GGGCTGCCACACATGTTTTCAGTGTTTATGCAGTAAAATGCAGCTGCCGGAGAGTGCGGCAAAAGCCGAACGAGCCGGTGGACTCTTGCAGGCTATCCCCTATCCACATTTAGGGCTTCTCACAACGATACTTCGCGTATCGAGGACAGCCCTCTGCCCTCTGCCCACGGTGGCCGGCGCGGACGCCAGCCCTCCACATCAGGGCCAACGGCCCACGGCTCGCGGTGGCCGGCGCGGACGCCAGCCCTCCACATCAGGGCCAACGGCCCACTGTCCACGGCCCACTGAACCCTGAACCCTGAAATTTCCATAGCTCACGCATCCGGCCTCACCGAGACCGGCTACAAAGTATCCATCATCCATTTTTCCCGCAGGTACACGTCCACTTTTCCTTGACTGTTTCAAACAACGCCTCTATTCTTACCGCTATCCGGGCCGAGTCTGACGGGGAATAATCCGTTTCTATGCGCAGGTACGGCAGCTGCAGTTCTTCGGCTGTTTTCCTGATTCTGAATGACTCCACATCATAGGTAAGGCAGGCATGCCAGACCAGTTCGATGATACATTCCGGGCGGTACTGTTCCGCAAGCTTTGTTATCCAGGTTAGGCGCCGGTCATTTTTGGTCATCACGGAGCAATGCAAGGAAAAATATTTCTCTGCCATGCTACGCAACGGATCGTCCGTATCGACAGCTACATCTTCAAGGATTGGTTTCAGCCCGGTACAGTTCTCCGCGCACACAATCAGACCGCCATTATTTTCGATCAGATCGACCGTTTTCTCCGCTCCATGAACGACGGGCACGCCAGTCAGCATAACCCGAACTTTTGAGATTGCGTCTAAATTTTTCGGCCGGGAAGGCAGCCAGCCCATTATTTTTTCGTACTGGGCCAGGTCGGAGGGTATGCAGGAGATGATACTTTTCAGGTTCAGCAGTTCCCTACCGGTCAGGGGCGGAATATCGGATTGCATACTTTCCGCAAGCAACCGGCGCATGAAGCGCTCATGATTCATGAGCCGGATAGCGTTTCTCAGTTTATCATCTGTTATAGTCACGGCGAATCGTTCTTCAAGGAAATCCTTGAATTTCCGCAGTTCGGCCAGCCAATGAGCAAACGCGTCCGGATCATCTGCTTTCTGCGGCAGTTCCAGCACGTACATCGGCCGGGTTTGTCCCATGAGTTCGAACATTTTCTTTTTCCCGTCACAGGTCGTTTCCGCCACAATCAGATCGGCCATCTCCAAAAAAGGATTGGTTTCCTCTAAATGATACCCGTAGGTCGACTTGATTAACGGGCACAGATTTGCAGGCAGCTCTGCTTCCGCCACGGAAACCATGTCGGCGTCTCCTCCGCACAGGCAAACCGGCACTCCTCCCGCCGCCATGATCAGTTCCCGCGGCGTGTATTCACACATGATTCCGACAATCGGCCTGCCTTCTTTTCGGGCTTGAACGGCATATTCATAACTATGGTCAATCATATCGTCAAACCACGCCAGTGGCCCGCGTTCCTGTATCCCGGCCTCACTGCTTTTTTCATTCATTCCGGTATTCTCATATTCATCTGATTACTCATTTTTTATCGCGGTGAACATCCCCTGGACTATTTTTTCTTCACAAGCCAGTTGATACATAAACGCCATCTCTTCCGCGATACTGTCCAATGCTTTTTCATTAAAATCCAAGATCCGCAGCACATCGTACGTAAACTGCATGCTTACCATCTTCAGATACAATTCCACATACGCGGCAAACCGTCCGGTGTTTTCGGCGGTACGCACCGCGCAGCCATTCTGCTCCAGTAGAGCCGAATATCCCGGGATACTCTCAATATCATGAAATTTCATGAATCGACAAAACCGCTCGCGCTCTTCTTCTGAAAGACCTGCGGGCCCTTCCACCCAATCGGTAAACGCGATTGTTCCTCCCGGCTTAACTATCCTGACCGCCTCTTTAATTAAAGCCGGTTTATCCACAACGTACACCCAGGCATCTTCTCCCCAGACAAAATCAAAGGAGTTCGAAGCCAGGCCGGTCTCACAGGCATCCGCTTGAATGAATGTTATCCGGTCTCCTGCCCCGGCGACTTCACAGCGTTGCCTGCCTTCCACAATCACCCGTTCAGTTGCATCAACTCCCGTCATAGCAGCCACCCGCTGTAATCGCACCAGAAAGCGCATACCCGCTCCCGTACAGCAGCACAGGTCACAACCGCTCATATCTTCGCTGATACCCGCCTTGTCTGCCAGGTCGATTGATGATTGCAGGCCGCCAATATGGATTTGCTCACCCATAATCAGTTCCCACAAATCTTTTTCCGGTCCGGAATATACCGCTTGCACATCAGCTAATGAAATCGACTCAATACCGGGCATACGTATTCCTCTCTGTTATTACAATTATTCAAATACAATCGCTGGATACGCTGAGAATCCTAATTCCGCGATAGACGTAGGTGCTGCAGATACAAGGCGTGAGATGCGCGAGCGTATTTTTATACGCCAAGCGTCTCTTAACGCAGTAGATGCGGTGCATACGGCTACCCGCCAGGGTGGGATGGTATGCAGGCTTTTTACGTTCACCCATTGGGTGTTGATTTTTTTTCAAGTCTAATCACCGTCTTAATCATACATCAGTTCTCGCTTTTCGGTCTTAGATTACAGTCGCGAATTCTGTGTACGATTACAATGATATTTCTTATTCATCACAAAAATAGTGTCCAGTTCCATCCCATCGCGAATTTAGGGAAGAAAGAATGGCGGAGGGGTGTGGGAGTCGAACCCACACGGGACCGCATCCGGCCCCACACTGGCTTTGAAGGCCAGGAGACCCACCGGGACCTTTACCCCTCCGCAGTATTCAGGAGGCATTTGACGTTTCCGCTCGAACTAATACCCGTACATCGCCTTCGCGCCGGGTTATTCCTATTGTATCAAAATATTCCATAATAGCAAGCGTGTATTTGCGCGATACCCCTGTCACATCCCGTAAATCCGCTACGCTCATCGCTCCATTGGTTGAAATATACTCCCTGACTATCTTTTCCGCTGCTTCTATTGTGTCGGCATGATACGTGACTTTATCACTCAACCGTACCAGAACTTCCCGGTCTACCAGGTAATCCATTAGATTTTTACATAATTTCGGCTGCAGCTTCTCTTCTTTGCACACATCATCTTCAAGAGGAGTGGCGAATCCATAGCGCTGCATCGCCGCCACAATTCGTTCAGCCGCCGCCGCTTCTTGCGTGTTCCATTGCCTGGTATACTCGTGCAGTGTAATTTTTCCCTGTCTCCGGTGCAACCGCTTCCCGGCAACCGCATCGCTTATCAGGAGTTCAAATATCCGCTTGTCGGTCATGCCAATCATCCGCGAACGCAACTCCGGTAACGGCATGAAGTGCCGGTACGGATTCCGCCCGAGATACTCGGTCACTATTCCAGTCATTAGATCTATCAGTTCCACCCAGGACGTTGTATGCAGTATGAGCGGTTCTGTGCCCGTCTTGATTATCGTAATCATCCCCTGCCCGGCCATTTCATCTGCCGCTTCCCGCACCAATGATTCTTCCTCCCCGCTCAACCGGATGAGTTCATCCAGCGCCAGGGGTTTCATTCCAGCTTTCAATACTATCTGTTCGAGCGCCGCGTTGACACTCTCTTCTGTCATTTTCAGCTGAGTTGTTACTTCATCATCCGCCCGGGAATGCTTTTCAGCCGCGGGATCAAGCAATATCCCGCCCCCAATCGTCGCTATGGGAGAAAAGGCGCGGATGACAAACCGGTCTTTCGGCAGCGCAACGGCCGGCGATTCAAGTACAAACTGAACTAAGGCACTTTCGCCCGGTTTCAACACGGTTTCCTCTAACAGTACCATACGGCAGATGTGTTCCGCTGTGCCGATGTGCAGACGTACTCTGGCCCGGTTCTTGATCTCCCGCGGATACGAGTGCAATACATTCACTCGCGCGTCTATGCGCCAGGATGGTGTTAATGACCCCGGGGCCGCGGCACATTGACCGCGGCGCAAAGCAGATTTCTTTACATCCCGCAGATTTAATGCCGTCCGCATCCCTGTACGCGATACCGTTGATCCGTGATGATGAACCTGCATTCCTCTTACCGTGGCATTGAATCCCTCCGGATATATGCTTACTACATCACCCGCCCGGACCGTACCCGATAATACCGTGCCGGCGATTACTGTTCCGAAACCCTGCATCGTGAATACTCTGTCGATCGGCATGCGGAATACTCCGCTGTCGCGCCGCTCGTGTTTATGCCGGCTCAGCTCCCGTAATGCCTCCTGCAAGACTGGTATGCCTTCTCCCGTTTTTGATGATACCGGTATAATCGGCGCATTCTCAAGAAACGTTCCTTTTACGAATTCTTTTACATCACCGGTTATTGCTTCCAGCCATTCGTCGTCCACCAGGTCTTTTTTCGTCAATACGATTATTCCGCCTGTTATATCCAGCAGGCGCACGACATCAAAATGTTCGATCGTCTGCATGCTGATACCTTCATCAGCAGCGATAACCAGCATAACCGCATCGATATTACTGGCCCCGGCCACCATTGTCCGCACTAATTTTTCATGGCCCGGTACATCAATAAACATTACCTGCCGCTCGTTGCCCGGATCTTCCATGAAAACAAATCCCAGCTCAATCGTAATCCCCCGCCGCTTTTCATCAGGCAGCGTATCAGCATCAATGCCTGTCAACGCTTTTACTAGTGTCGTCTTGCCATGGTCTATGTGACCCGCGGTACCTACGATAAACTGTTCTTTTTCAATCGTCGTCATAATTCATTCGCCGATTTATGCGCAGCAGCAACCGCCGCCTGCGGTGTCTGAAGTCCCGATAGAGGATTTTATCGATGTGTAAAACATAAACACCGGAGCACCGCCAAACACCACACCCATCATGATCGCCTCATCAATCTTTTCTTCACTGATGCCAAGTGATCGGGCTTTGTTTACATGAATCTTCACGCATGGCTCGCATTTAGTAACCAGCGACAATGCGATTGCCATCAATTCCTTATTCTCCAGGGATACGGCTCCTTCTGTAAAAGCGCTTTCAACAAAAGCACTGAATTTTTCGCGCGTCGATCCAGGGCTTGATTCACCCTGTCCGGCACCGCAGCAGGAAGATGCTTCTTCCGCTTGTTGACCGGCCTGCTCTTGCCCGCTGCAGCAGCAGTCGGACGCACCTGTACTATTATTTTTTTTCATAGCTTCTTTCTCCCGTTTTTTCTGTTCTATGATTCCTGTACGTTTATTTTTGTCATACCTGATGCTGATTCCCGGTGTTCCTTCCTCTGTAATCGTCCCGATCACTTCTGCGTGAGTAATTCCCCGTTCCTTCAGAGTGGCAACTAACTGCTCCGCCTGTGCCTCGGGAATGCATATCAACAATCCCCCCGATGTCTGCGGGTCATACATCATATTCAGACAGGCTTCCGGCACACCTTCTTCCGCGGTAACATACACAGACGCGTATTCGCGGTTGCGCTCGATCGCTCCCGATATCATCCCCTGCTCCAGATAGGCAAGCGCGCCGCCGAACACCGGAATTTGATTGGCATACAACTCCGCCCGCACTCCGCTCTGAATAACCATCTCGCTTAAATGTCCCAGTAATCCAAATCCGGTTACATCAGTAGCGGTGATCACACCGTATTCAATCATAACTTCAGCTGGAATCCGGTTCAACTCCGTTACCGTTTCCATTACCATCCGCATGTCTTCTTCCGATGCCCGGCCAAGTTGATGGGCGAATGTTATCGCACCAACTCCCAGCGGTTTGGTCAATACTAATTTGTTGCCCGGTCTGGCCCGGTTATTACTGATGATTTTCGATGGATGGACCGTGCCGGTGACCGCAAACCCGAACTTGATATCCTCTCCTTTGATACTATGTCCGCCGACAACCGTTACTCCCGCTTCCTTCAGTTTATCTATACCGCCGCGGATAATCTGCGTCATGATCGCCGGGTTCAAAGTTTCAATCGGAAAGGCAATCACCGAAAGCGCTGTCAACGGTGTGCCGCCCATGGCATATACATCGCTGACCGAGTTTGCCGCGGCTATCTGTCCGAACGTATACGGGTCGTCAACTAATGGTGTAAACACATCAACGGTCTGAACTAAAGCCAGTTCATCGGATAATTTATACACACCCGCGTCATCGCAGGTATTCGACCCGACCAGCAAATTGGGATGCGACATGTCCGGCAGACCAGCCAATACCTTCTTAAGATCATTCTGACTGATTTTCGACGCGCACCCGGTATTTTCAACCAGGCTGGTTAAGGGAACGCTCTCAGACGCGTCTTCCAAGCGTTCACCCGCGCACAGGCATACATTCTTTTCTTTAAATAATGGACAGGGACAGTCCTGTTTGGGATTGCAGATACAATGTCCCAAAGCAATCGACCGCT
>CAZCLS010000102.1:0-3119 GCA_964499565.1 uncultured bacterium | reverse complement strand
CAGGGACAGTCCTGTTTGGGATTGCAGATACAATGTCCCAAAGCAATCGACCGCTGCATTATCCGTTTCCGCTTCTCTACTTGTTCCTTAGTCATCAGTCTTTCGTTATCGGTTATCTGTAATCAGTTCGTGTTTCTCCAGACCCCGGTGATTCACGCCGTTGGCGGAATCGCCGGTGAATCAGTTTGGTCCATTCCAAAGACCCCGGTGACCTCGCGTCGCCGGTGAATCAGTTTGGATCAACCCCAGCCATTCCTTCCCCCCACATTCCGGGCAGTCATACACCAGCACACCCCGCGAGGCACCAGTTGGAATGTTGCATGTTCAACAAGACCGTGCTCCATCCGGACCAGTCCACCGTGTTGGGACACACGCTGGCTACTTTGTAATCGGTATTCCGTAATCAGTCATCTGTCTATGTATCTCTGGCATACTACAAACTCACTCCATACTCCATGTACCCCTAATCCCCTTTAAACCTTATCCCAAGTCCACATTTCGGCCCACGGCTCACGGTGGCCGGCGCGGACGCCAGCCCTCCACATCAGGGCAATCGGCATCGGCCCGCGGAAAACAATCGCCCGTATGGAACCGGCCTCCCACACTGACTGCCCACGGCCCTCGGCCCTCGGCCCTCGGCCCTCGGACATCGGACATCAAATACCCGAACCCCGAACCCTGACAATCAACAACTCCCCATCATCCATCAACCATTACCCATTTTCCAACACCCCGCACACACCCCTGCACACCACCTCATCCTCATCCGGACTGATTGTTCTGAAATCGAGCAGCACGGCGTCTTTCTGAACCCGGGGTACTATTGCCGGCTTCGCGTTGCGTAACCGCCGGGCGCATTCCGCCGCCGACATGCCGGAAGGCCGGATGCTCAAAACGATCGACGCTACCGTTTCCGTCGGCACCGACCCGCTGCCCACCTGCGCCTCGCTTTCACACACCGTTATCTCGACCGCGTCCCCGACTGACTCCCTGATCAAATCCGCTACCCGCTCCGCCCTGGCTTTCAGACCTTCCATCGGCAGGGCAAGCATGCGATAGAACGGATGGTCGCGCTCAAGCGCTTCGCGATTACGGAACAACCGCAACGTTGCTTCCAGGCCCGCTATCGTCATCTTGCCGATCCGGAATGCGCGTGCAAGCTGGTTTTTTCTGACCCGTTCAACCACTGCCTTTTTCCCAACAATAATTCCCGATTGCGGTCCGCCGATCAGCTTGTCTCCACTGAAACAAATTACATCCGCCCCGGCCTTGACACTCTCCTGCACCATCGGCTCCTTCTCGAGCCCATAGATAGACAGATCGATCAGAGCCCCGCTGCCCAGATCATCGATAACCGGCAATCCATGCTCGCGACCTAATTCCGTAAGTTCTTCTATCGATGGTTCCGAGAAAAAGCCCATGATACGGTAATTACTCTGATGAACATGCAGGATCGCCCCGGTATTGTCGTTGATGGCTTGTTTATAATCTTTCAGATGCACTTTGTTCGTCGTTCCGATTTCCCGCAAAATCGCCCCGCTCTGCTCCATAACATCAGGCATTCTGAACGATCCGCCAATTTCAACTAACTGACCACGCGATACTATCACTTCTTTTCCATTAGCTAATGTATTCAAAATCAGCATGGTTGCCGCGGCATTATTATTGACAACTGTTGCGTCTTCCGCCCCGGTCAACTCGCACAGCAGTGATGTGCAATGCACATCGCGATGGCCTCTCATACCCGTTTCAGCATCTATGGCAAGCGTGCAGTACCCGCTGATAATGTCATGAATATTCCTGACAGCCGCTTCCGCTAAACGGGCGCGGCCCAGGCCGGTATGCAGTACTATTCCCGCGCCATTAACAGCTTTCCGGAGCGACATCTCGCCTGCTGCTGCCAGGCGTCCGTTAACTCTGCGGTAGATTTCATCCAGTAATACCTCTTTGCCGGCTGCGGTCTCTGCCTTATTGTTCAATACCTCGCTCCTGATCTCTTCTACACACGTTTTTATCGCTGCAGCAACCTGCTGCCGGCCATGGACGGCTATCTCGGTTTCCATCCGCTCCGACCGGAGGATTTCATCTATCGACGGAATGTGTTGTAATATGGTTTTGTTCTCTTTCATTGGCGACTCTTTAAAAATAAAAACGGATCGGCTACAAAGCCAATCCGTTTAATAATATATGCAATGACAACAGGAGAATGTATGCCTGATACATCCTGGTGAACGTCAGTCGATAAACACCTCCTTCTCATGTGTAACGATGCCGAAAAGCGGTCCTGTGTCAATTTTAGCTGTAACCGTGTATCGTCCTTGAGGTATTCTCACGGAATACCCTTTCATCACGGTTTTAATCCGTGATGACGCCGCGCCGCTTCACCCACTTGGTGCGCAGCCTATCTTGCGCTGCGCAAGTTCATACTGCATGCTGTCGACGCGTTGCCGGTCTTTTTCCACTACTTTTCCGTCCGAATCTCTAAACTCCAGTTCTATGTATGTGTCGCCGCTGTTGCGCTCGCATATGAATTCATTGTCACCGCACACCAGGTCAAGGCTCATGCCGACTTTGCGGTCTTTTTCATCCAGCCGCATCGTTTCAACTGATATGGTCGGCTTCTGATTGAATGCCAGTACTTCTGCTCTCTCTATCGTATCGGCCGTCTTGAATCCCCGCGTGAAAATGTATCGCCACCGGCCGTCCGATTCCATCCGCAGTATGGCCTGGATGCCAAACTCTTTCTTTTCCGTAACATTCTTGACTGTCGATCCGTTTACCTTCTCTTTTGTCTCTATTTTTTCATGGACCGTTTCAAAGTTCAGTTCCCATGGTTTTTCCACTCCCATGCAATTTTCATCGAACAGAACCGGTATTACCGTCGGCTCGAATGAACAGGTTGATACGCCTTTTTTTGTGGAACTGCTGGAATCGATCCTGATATACTTGGTTATCGGCCCAATGGTATCAGCATTGAAAATGTACACGACATCATAACGCGTGTCGGTGCCCTGACTCTCATCAAAAGCGATACCGAGTACTTTAGTGCCATCTTTTGTTAATGCTATTTTCGCGAACTGCGGCTTGGCGGATACAAATGTCAGACCGGCATTCTTTGT
>CAZCLS010000101.1:6467-9702 GCA_964499565.1 uncultured bacterium | reverse complement strand
GTTACTTTCTACGCACTTACATTATAGCATAGTGCAGGAGATTATATCAAAAAGTGGAAAAAAAATAAACCCGGAGAGCCGGAAGGGCTGTGCACGGTAGTGAAAACAGGAGAAATGATAGTGAGTCAGATTGACATTTTCGGCCTTATTTAGTAGAATTCCTACTGTAAAGCTTGAGATGAATGGCTGTTTGACGAAGAGATATTTCTGTTGTTATAACCATATACTAGACCAAGCGAAGTCCACTATGATTGAGGTGCGAAATTTAACAAAACGGTATGCTGATCTGATAGCAGTAGACGCAATATCATTCAGCGTGAATAAAGGAGACATCGTAGGACTGCTGGGCCCGAACGGGGCGGGGAAAACCACCACGATGCGGATTCTGACCTGTTTCATGCCGGCCACGGCGGGCGAGGTGCGGGTAGCCGGCTATGATGTTTTCAGCCAGTCGCTCGAGGTTCGGCGGCATATCGGCTACATGCCGGAAAATGTGCCGCTGTATCCGGAAATGCGCGTAACCGAGTATCTGCAGTATCGCGGCCGGCTGAAAGGCATCCGCGGTCAGGCACTGCATACCCGCATCGCCCAGGTAGTGGAATCCTGCCAGCTGGGTGCGGTGCGCAACCGCATCATTGAACAATTATCCAAAGGCAACCGGCAGCGGGTGGGGTTGGCGGAAGCGTTGATCAGCGATCCGGACCTGTTGATTCTGGACGAGCCGACCATCGGATTAGATCCGAACCAGGTACGCAAGGTACGTGAACTGATATATGAGATCGGGAAGGACCGGACGGTGGTTTTATCGACGCACATACTGTCGGAAGTGGAGATGGTGTGCGAGCGGGTGATCATCATGCACGAAGGGAGGATTGCGGCGGAAGACAGCATGAAGAACCTGCGCAGCGACGCGCGCAAGCAATACATTTGCGAAATCAAAGCATCCCCGCATGATATTCAGAAAGCGTTTTCACAGATCAAGCCGGTGACAAACGTAGCGACGTCCGAGCAGGAAGGCTGGACGCGCGCGACGGTGTTATCATCCGATGAGAAGACTGATTTGAGTGTTGAGCTGTTTAAAACCGTCCGCGACAAAGGCTGGATGATGCGCCTGCTGCAAAACAGAATACCATCCCTGGAAGAGATATTCGTGGAAATCACCGCGAAGTAACACGCTCTGCATTACTAACAAACAGTACGTAGACAATTATGCGAAATTTCTTTACTCTTTACCGGCGTGAAATGAGCAGCCTGTACTATACCCCCACCGGGTACGTTGTCATGTGTGTATTCCTGGCGGTACTGGGCTGGGTGTTCTGGGTCCTGGTCGGGATGTTGAACCTGCCGAGCAGCGTCGCCGTCAATGCCGATGTATTCAGTTACCTGTTCGGCGGCAACCTGATCTACTGGACGGTGCTGGCGGCGGTGACATCCGCGCTGACGATGCGGTTGTTCGCTGAGGAGCGCCGTTCGGGCACGATTGAAATGCTGATGACGGCTCCGGTCACGGATCTTGAGGTTGTGCTGTCGAAATATTTCGCGGCGTTATCGTTCCTGCTGGTGATGTGGGTGCCGACCGTGCTGTACGTGTATATCCTCGGGCGCTACGCCACGGTAGATTACGGGGTCGTATTTTCCGGGTATCTGGGCACGATCCTGCTGTGCGGATTTCTGACGGCGCTGGGTGTGCTGATATCATCGTTCAGCCGCAGCCAGTTCGTGTCGTTTTTCGTCACGTTTGTCCTGATCATCATGTTATTTTCGCTCAGTTTCATGCAGAATCTGGTGTCACCCCAATGGCGTGACGTGTATCAATACGCGAGTGTCCTGGAAAAATTCTCGACATTTCCGGCTGGCATCATAGATTCACGCAGTATAGTGTATTTCCTCAGTTTAACGGTATTCCTGCTGTTCTGCACGATTCGCAGTGTGGAATCGCATAAATGGAGATGATATGAAGCAGTTGAGACGACGGGTAACCTATGGTATGAACGTTGCGATAGCGGTCGGAGCGGCAGCCCTGCTGGTTATTTTCGCGAATTTCCTGGCCAACAAATATCCCCGGCGGCATGATTTCATACAAAGCACGGATTTATACACGATATCTGAAAAGACCATAAGCCTGCTCAAATCAATTAAGCAGCCGGTATCGTTTTACATGTTCAGCAATCCGCAGAGTTCGGAACTGCACGACAAGTGCCGGCGTCTGTTTGAGTCATACAAAGCGATTAATCCGCTCGTTACCTACACTATGGTGGATGAAATCCGCGATATCGGCAAAGCGCGTAAATTAGTGCAGGACCTGCAGGTGGATGAGCCGGACACGATCGTCGTTACGTACGGAGACAGCAAAAAAGTTCTGACGGAAATGGACCTGGCGGATTTTTATTTCGGGCACGACTATTATACGGGGGGGCAGACCAAGCGCATGACGAAATTCAAGGCTGAGCAGGCCTTGACCTCGGCGATCCTGGAGCTGATGAATCCGACGAAGCTGCAAGCCCGGTTTACCGTCAAACACGGTGAAAAGAGTATTTTCGGATTTGACGACAACGGGTATTCGGAAGTCCGGCGTTACCTGTCACGCGACAACATCGAGGCATCTCCGCTGGAGTTAGTGGCGTTGTCGGAGATAGCCCTGACCAATTGTGACATTTTGATTGTAGCGGGGCCGACCCGTACATTTCTGGATCACGAGATCAACCTTATCCGGCGCTATCTGAACCAAGGCGGGAAAGCGTTATTCCTGCTCGATCCGGAAATTGAAACGGGGCTGGAAGCGTTGCTGCGGGAATACAATGTGAAGCTGGGAAACAATATCGTGGTAGACCCGTCCGGACAGATACCGGGTGTCAGTCCTCTTCAGCTGGTGATCCAGCTGTACCGCAAGCATCCGATAACGGATAAGATTAAAACGTATACGATCTACTTCCTGGCTCGTTCGGTTGAGGTGCTTAATCCCGAAAACGACGTAAACCGGGCTACTGACCTGGCGCTGACGGGGCGGGACGGATGGGGAGAGGTAGACACGGACACCGACACGTTCAAGTTTGACCCTGAGCGGGATATGGCCGGGCCGGTCAGTATCGCCGTCATCGTTGAGAACGAGAAAACCGGCATGCGGATGGCGGTGGTAGGCGATTCCGAATTTGTCAGCAACCGGGATTTTTTCGGGGGAGCCAACCGGGACTTTTTCATGAATCTGGTAAACTGGATTGTTGACCGGGACGTTTTA
>CAZCLS010000101.1:0-6367 GCA_964499565.1 uncultured bacterium | reverse complement strand
CGAGAAGCGCATATTCAAGTATTTCCAGCCGGAGAAACTTGTGGCAATAACGGTAGATGAACTCATCCGGGAGAACGGAACCGGAGCGGTGCTGCGCACGGATCATTATGCGGTCGAGAAGGATTTATCGGGCTGGAAGCTGGTGGAGCCGGTAGATTTTCCAGTTGACAATGCCCGCATACGGCAGATATTCGACAACATGAAGAAAGTGGAACAGAGCCGCCTGATCGTGGGAGCTGAATACAAGGAACTGGACCGCAAGGCGGCCGGGCTCGTTGAACCTGATATAACGGCCGTTTTCGGCATGCCGGGCACGTCGATTACGTTGCGGATAGGGGCGGAAACGCCGGTCGGCTGGGAAAACTATATGGAAGTAGCGGGACGAGACGCGGCGTATTGTGTACCGCGGCAGTTCAAGGAAACGCTGACATTGAAAGCGGATGGGAGCGACAAGGATTTCCGCCGGCGGCAGGTGTTTGACGCGCAGGCGTATGAAATCAGCGGGCTCTTTCTGGAATCGCCTCAGGCGACAATTGAAATACAACGCGCGGACGACCTGGTCTGGCAGATGATTGAGCCGGTGCGGGACGCGGCCGACAACAGCAAAGTCAAGGAGATGCTTGAAAAGGCGGTAGCCCTGCAGGTGCGCTCGTTTACGGAAGCGCCGGCTGATTTCGGGCGGCCGCGTTTGACAATAACGCTTGTACGCGGCACAGTTTCCCAGCGGCTGCAGGTAGGAGATGTGGTTGTGCGCACGAATGAATATGATGAAGTGGAACGCTTCTGCTATGCGCGCCGCAGTGAATATCAGCAATACATCACGCTCAAGCCGGAAGAGTTGACACTATTTGAAGGCGCGCCAGCAGAGTACCGGGCGAAAGAGCTGGTGATCAGAAATGAATTTCAAGACCCGGAACATCTGACGCAGGAAGTTGAGGGGCTGCGCACGGATTTTTCGATGGCACAGAACGCCTGGTTTATACCCGAGCTGAGCACACCGTTAGAGGATGAAATTCTGGTTGAGGATTATGTGTACCGCTGGCTGGATTACACAATCGCCGATTTTGCCGAAGCGGAGCGGGCCAGGACCGCGTTAGAAAAACCGTGGATCACGTTGACGGTAAAATACAAACAGCTGGATCAGCCGCAGACACTGGTTCTGAGCGCGCCATCAGAAGGAAAGGTATATGTAGAGAGGACGCCGGGCATTTTTGTCACGCTGGATGAACAGGATGTGCGCGATCTGCTGATCACCAATGAAATCAGTTTTCTGAACAAAAACGTGATAGACGTTCCGTATGATACCGTAACCGGGCTGGCGCTCCGGAAAGGAGCAAGCGGCTATACATGCATGAAGGGCACGAATCAGTGGATCGGCATGACGGGGAACACGGTGCGCGACATGGCACTTAATCTGACGGACGAACTTGAAGGGCTGCTGCCGATAGAAGCGAAAGGATATATCGCGACGGTAACGGAGGAACAGTACGGTGCCTACGGGCTTGACGCTCCAAGGTACACCTTCCAGTTCACGGCCGGGGACAAGCAAACGAGTGAACTGGAGCTGGGAGCCGAAGTGCCCGGAGGCGGCGTTTACGCGCTGCTCAGCGGTCAGCCATACCTGTTTGTGCTATCGCAGGATACCGCGAACAGTTTAATCCGCCTTTTCACTCTGGTTGAAACGCGGATTACCGCATCCGTGACAGAATAAGGCCGGCACGGAACTATTCGGGTTTACTGTTGACCATAGTGAAGCTGAACAGACACCACCGGCAGACATTTCACATACCTGCTGTTACATAATACACACCGATTGAAATTATATGAAAACGATACTTCTTCCGGGAACGCGGCAAACACCGCTAGGATATTATATTGCTGTAGCCGTAGCCGGCGCGATGCTTATGCAGAGCGAGTGCGGAGCGGCTGAAAAGATACATCTGCCTGAAGTGCCGAACCGGGTAGTAGTCAAGAAACGACCGGGTGACACGCAATACGTGCGGATACCCTCGCCCGGGAATAACTATGACGAATTATATTACGATGTAAAAATCGGCGCGAGCAGCGGCAAGTATTATCTGCAAAGCACGCTGAAACTGACGCCTGAGCGGGACGACCGCATAACCGTGCCGTATGTGCGCCTGCTTACGACGACGGGAGTGGAATTCGCGATGATGACATTCAGCAACGCGATGTTCTGGAGCGGTGGAGAATATTTGTCGCGTTCAATGCGTCTGCCGTTTCTGCCGCGCAAATACTATATAGCTTGCGGATTTGCGTACTATTATGACACGATGTACCCGCACATGCAGGGCGGTCCGCAGGAAACGATAGTGGAAAGCGACACGGGGCGCATCACGTATCGGGGCCGGCCGCGGAACGCCGATAACTACCTGATCGATATAAGCAATACATCAGGCCTGCTGTTCATGGGAGATACAATTCACGCGCGGGTGAAAGAGTATCGTGATCCGAGCACGTCGGCAGCGGTAACGGAAGTGGCGATTAATTATGCTATTTATGACATTAAAAGCGGCAGGCGGGTGACCGAGCGCAGCGCAGTGCAGGAATTTATATTTTCACCGACAATGCCGGGGAATTACCTGCTGAGTTTCAGTGTGGGCAATAAAAATATGATCTTGTGGCGAGATATACGCATGATAACAATACTGCCCAAGCTGGAATGGACGGACAAGCCGGAGTACCTGGGCAATCTGATCGTCAATGATTCAATCGGGTGCGGACTGGAAGACGATCCGCACGCGTTTCGCGACGGTCGCTCAGTAGAATCATTTGGAGAAGTTGAGATCACGGAGCGCTTAACGGGGTCACACACGACCAACAGCTTCGGAGGCAAGGGGCGGGTAATCGCGTATGACCGAGGATTTTTCGGGTATACGCTGGGGATGAATCTGACGCTGGGCATGCCGTATGTGTTAGAGATAGAATATCCCGAAGACGTGCCGCGGACGTACGCGTTTTTATTCAGCAACGGGACATACACGCCGGGCATCCATACGGGACACACACTCGGTCAACCCGAGCCACGCTATTTTAACGAACAGATCATGTTTCCGCTCAGCCACAGTATCCATAAAGCGCGATTTATTGTATGGGCGGGATTCGAGGAAGTGCGCAATGGATTTTATGTAGGTGTGGCTGATCCTGGCCGGCGCAACGCGCCCTTCAGCCATAAACCGTTAGTGCTGAAGATGACCTTGTATTCATTTATGAGCATAGCCTGTCCGCGAATCAAGACTGATTTTCCGCCGGAACTGCGGCGCTATGCCTGGGTAGAATCAGAGGATATCATACCGCATGACCAGGTTAGATTTTCGCCGCATATGAACGCCCTGTTTTACGGAATGAATGCCCTGTCGCCGGCAATGCTGGGCTGGAACGCGCATGGCGACATAAATAATTCCATCATGTTTCGTTCACCGCGCTACAATAAACCGGTGCGGACGTTCATGAACGGAAACGAGTATGAAACAGACAAGATGGAGAATATCTCGAACCGGTATGATTTCGCTTCGGAATATCTGACGTGGGCACGCGAATTAAATTTAAGCGTGTTTCCCCGGTTTGAGTATGGCGGTTCCGATGCGCTGCCGCCCGAGACCAGGGCAATACGGGAAGACGGCCAGCCGTATCCCGCTTACCCGCGCCCGTCGACCGGAAATATGCTGCATGATTCAGTTGATGTGTGTTATCCGGTGGTGAAGGACGACCTGACCGGATTAATCCATGAATTCATGGACGGGCAGACAGAGGATAACAAAACCTGCCTGCGCCAGCCGATCATCCGGCGCCGGGGACATTTCATGGCAACCTCGTATTCTCCGCTGGCGATCAAAACATTTGAGCAGGAAAGCGGCATAGCCCTGGAGGGCGACACAGAGCAGGAGAAGCGCGCCTCGCTGATCAATCAAAACAACGAACGCTACCGGCAATGGTACCAGCATAAGCTCTATGATCTGCTGGCGGTGGTGTACACATCCTATTGGGCCGGCCTGCAGAGTAAGCCGGCGCCGCTGCTGTATTATCACTGGCAGAATCCGGGCATGCCGTATGAAGGAGTGTATTATGAAAACAGCTATGAATGGGAGACAACCGGGAAAAAGATCAGAAACCTGCCGTTTGAAGGATTACCACTTCCAAAAATAACGAGTGATGACCTTCTGAAAGCGGTTCGAGCCTGGACATCGACAGAGGAAGGATTGTATCTGGATTCGATTCCCTCGTCGATCATCCTGCCGGTGGCGCCGGTATATGGTGAACGGGCAGCGACCAGCGCGGCCTATTTTGACTTGTTCAGGAAAAATGGAAAACTGGCGGTAAAGATAGTACCGTCAATTCACTCGACGACAAAAATATACCGGCAGGGCCGGCGGAAATACTTTGCCGGGCAGACGTTGTATCATTCACGGCAATTCAGTATGCTGGAGCCGGTCGAGAGCGCCGCTTCGGCTATGCCTACCTATATGGCGTTCGAGCAGGCGCATCCGGCCTGCTTTCCATTTCCGGAATACACCCGGCGCTTCTTCATGAATTATCTGGCCTTACCGGCAGTGCCGTTTAAACCGGTTCCGCAGCCGGGCAATGAGATAATGCGCGTAACGATGGGACAGTATGGTTCAAAGAAATATGTGTGCGTCATAAACACCGCGATGGCGCCGGTGAAGGCTAGAATAGTACTGCCGCTGGACAAGGTAAACAGGTTGAGTCAACTGGTTGAATCAATGGAACCGATGAACTTTTTCATCAACGAAGGCACTATCTCATTCAATGTCACACTGGATGCGCTGGAACTGCGCAGCTATGTGGTAGAATAAAATGGAACCAAGACACACACCAGTACCCGTATTCGCGTTCCGGCTCCCTGCGATCCCCGATACGGGTTGTATCGTCATAGCCGCGGGATGCGTGGTTTGGTTTTGCGCCGCGGTAATAGTATTCACCATAATTTTCGGAATTAACTCGGGCGAGATTGTCGCCCGGGTAAGCCGGTCGATTTTGTTTCCAGCCTTTGAACAGGCGCTCGCTCCGCAGCACAGCAGTGAGCAGCGCCAGGCGTTTTCAAACGCGTTTATGCGTTACGCCGACGAGCAGCAGCGGCAGAAACTTTTTCAGACCGGTCATTGGACCTATCCGGCATTGAATAATCTTGTTCAGGCTTCCCGGGATGGCACGCTGTCATGTCGGGAGACCGCGGCGTTTGTTTCGTCGGTATGGTATCATGCCGGGGCACCCCAGACACAGGAGGCAGAATGAAGCATGCGGGAATTATAATGTGTTTAAGCGCTATGCTGGCGGTATGTGCCGCGGGCGCAACAAACGACCCTGCACAAGGCGCTGTCGCGGGAGAAAATAGGACGTACCTGTTCAAACCGGGACATCTAACCTTGACAGTGCCGGCGGATTGGACAATGGTACCACAGAAAGAACTGCTGGCGTACCAGGAAAAGCTGCGGGAACTCTTTCCGAATCGGCCGGTGCCCAATTATGTTTTAGCGTTTCAACGCAAAGCGCTGTTTACATTTTCTATGCCGTATGTGCTGATAGAAATAGAAGAACGTACGATGCCGGCGGTAGAAGAAGTCGAACAGGAAGCTGTCCGGTTTGACGAAAGTGTACGTTCAGCATATCTCGACCTGCACCGCAGCGGTCAATTCGGGGAAGTGCGCGCGTTGCCGGCCGCATATGATCCGACCAATCATGTGATTGTCGGATACAGCCAGATGACACGGGCGGAAGACAAGCAGAAAATAGCGGCCGTTACAGCGATATATCCGTGCCGTTACGGATATCTGCGGATGTATTTTTTTGTAGCGGCGAATGAACAGGAACGGGACATACCTGATGTGGAGTCGATAATAACATCAGTAACATTTGAACGTGACTACCGGTACATACCGCGGCAGGCGTCGAGTGGATTATCGCGGGGAGCGCGCTACACGCTGTATACGGTAGTTGTCGTATTAGCGACACTCTGGTTTATCATGCGCGTCATATCACGGCGGGCGCGAAGCGCGCCATAAGCGCTAGTGACACAACAAACAAGCCAATAAAAAAAGCCGTCTGAAACCAGACGGCTTTTTCATTGAAAAAGTAACTGCGAAGTTATTTTTTCTTTGCAGGTTTCTTTGCAGCTTTTTTGACAGCTTTCTTTGCAGCTTTTTTTACCGGGGCTTTAGTGACTTTTTTCACCGGAGCCTTTGCAGCTTTCTTGACTGGTTTCTTTGCAGCCTTCTTAACTGGTTTCTTTGCTGCTTTCTTGACAGGTTTCTTTGCTGCCTTCTTTACTGGTTTCTTTGCTGCTTTTTTAGTTGCCATGATACTCTCCTTGTGTAAGGGATAAAAGTGT
>CAZCLS010000100.1:8307-9809 GCA_964499565.1 uncultured bacterium | reverse complement strand
GCGTCTATCGTGGCATGTTCCAGCAATCTCACATGATCCCGGATGACCGACCCATTGGCATTCAGTTTGGCGTAATCTCTGACCCGGGCATAGCCTTCAACGATGGAACTGTTTTCAACCAGGGCATACCCGGAGACGATCGCGTTGCCTCGCACGACCGCGTTGTCGCGGATGCAGGCGTAATCTTCAACGCGGGCGGTATCCCGTACCTGGGCATTGCCCAACACTAAGGCGTTGGTGCCGACATACGCCGCGGCATCCACATTACCGGCATTCTGCACCCGGCCGCCGCCATTGGGATGCCGGCTGAAACTGATGCCGGTTACATCATATTCGATGGGACACAGCGGCACCGCGCCGGTCAGTTTAACCTTATAGGGAAATTTATGCCCCTTGGCTGTTTTGAAGTTCTCGGTCGTGCCGATCTCCATGAAGTTGGACGGTGTTGCCACAACAACCAAATACAGTTCATTCTCATCGCCATTCAACGTGAAATTCATAACTCCCGATGCCCAGACATCACTGTAGCGCGATTCACCGCTGGTGTTTACGGCTACAATACTGGCCCGCCAGGCCGAACCGCGCGCAGGATTGACGTATCCCTGGAAATCAATGCTGATGCTTGTTGCGGTCGGTTCCAGCGGACAGATGTTCCAGCCGAACTGCTGCGGGGCCATATCGTTCGGCACCCGGTACCAGCCTGGTGATTCGTGCCGTATCGGCTCCAGCACAATGCGACCGTAGCGATACATCTCCGGATCGTCATTGGCGGTCGTGAATTTGTCTCCCGCCGAAAAGTTGTCATCAGTCGTGTAATCTTTCCAGGTCACGGCCTTGCGCGCCATCTTGGCCCACTCCGTCTCCAATTCAAGATGCAATGACGAATTTGACAGAATCTGTTTGCCGAGGATAAACTGATTAATATCCGGACTCGGATTATTATGCCACATCTTGGCTATTAACGGCGGACCGGTTTCCGTGTATTCTGAAAGATGCACTAAAAACAGGTTGCAATGATAGTAATGCCGGCCGCTGCCGGCGTAAAACGGTGCCGTCAAGGCATACAGTTTCGGATGATTCTGCGGCCGCCCGGTCTGGACCGTGACCCAGTTGGCATGCGCTTCATACCAGTTGCCCATAAACTGCCCCATCGAATGATACTGGGTGGCATGCCCGAACTCGTGCGGATTGATATAGCCCGGATATTGGATCGGATACCCGAATCCGTGAGCCGATGCTCCGCCGTAATTACCGCCGCCCCAGTTGGCGCAGATCGCCACCTGGTACTTTTTGCCGTCTCCGGTGCGGTATTGCGGATTAAATGACACGATCGGCACATGCATGGCTAATTTTTTTGTATAATCTTCAAAGCATGCTTCCGCTAAATCAAACATGTTGTTAAGCCGACCGAGAATATTGTTGCGTTCACTTTCCGACGGCACATCGGCGCTGAACCAGCCGTGCCGGAAATGTTCCGAGAAATATTCTTCCACGCCGGTATA
>CAZCLS010000100.1:0-8207 GCA_964499565.1 uncultured bacterium | reverse complement strand
ATGTTGATGGCATGACCGGCATTCACGCCTACTAACAACTCGGCATGCGTATCGACCGCCAGGCGTTCGGCCACAACCAATGTTTCTTCTGGTGCCACGCTCCAGGTAGTATAGTAATCGGCAGCAAACACTGTCGCTGCTGCCGTCAGCAGCACGGCAGGAAGTATACGAACAGTATTCATCATTTAGCACGTCCTCGTATTTATTGTATTCATTAAAACTGATAACAACTATAGTATAAAAACATGCCAGGAAAAACGGAATAGACAATCACGACATGTATTTGCACTTTTGCGGTGTAACCTATTTCATTCGGTGAAGGTATCGGTAAATCAACTGAATATACCTTCATGATCAGCCTTTATTATGCATTTCTCGATAAGCGCGGGGACCCATACGGACCGAGCGTTTCATGGAACGGCGGAAATGTTTCAGGTCAGTATAGCCGCAGGCATCAGAGATATGGCCGATTTTCATATCAGAAGACGCAAGCAGTTCCTGCCCTTTCCGGAGACGTTCGTAGTCTATGAAGGCCGCAACGGTTTGTCCGGTAAGGTTTTCAAAATCCTTATACAGTTTCCAGCGGGGCATTCCCGCGGCGCGGGCGACGTCGCTGACACTCAACCCTTTGGTGGCGAGATTTTGCAGGATAAAAGCGACAGCTCCGGCGATCTGTTCGTTTTCTATCGCCATAATATTGCTGCTGGCGCGAACGACTATCGGGTCGGGCGGTATATACGTTATTGTGTCGTCTATTTGTTCGCCATTAATCATACGGTCCAGCAGAGCGGCGGCCCGATAGCCTTGCTGGAACATATTATTCGAAATGCTGGAGAAGGGAATATCTGTTAATTCACAAAGCAGAGGTGATTCAGAGACTGTAACAATAGCGACTTGTTCCGGAATTCTGATACCGGCTTCATGGCAGGCATCGACCAGATCGATAGCATGGCAATCCAATTGAGTAAATACAGCTAATGGTTTGGGCAGTTTAGTCAATTCTGAAAGCAACTCCTGACGAGCTCGTGTTGAATTTTCATCCAGAATAGTATGCGAGCTTAAACGGTCTGGTGTGGTAACAGGCTGGTCTTCGACCCAGATGATACGAGGAGAGAACCCGGCAGTGGACAACATCCCACTATATCCTTGATAATAGGTATGCTCGCGTTGGACCTGAATATGTTTGCCGATAAACAAGAAATGGGTAAATCCGCGTTCCAAAAAATGCTGAGCAGCCTGCCGGCCTACTTCATAAAAATCAGGCATCACGCGCGGAAGACGCATAGCGGGCACATAATTACTCAATTCCACCTTGGGGCAGTGCAGACCCTTGACCGCATTAACAAATTTTTTCCGGGACGGATACAATTGGCAGATAACGCCGTCCACCGCGCGCAGGCGCAGACGGTCTTCCTGGTCGGGCTCAATTCTGGTAAGGTTCCAGTGGGCTTCCCAGGCGTATTTGGCAATGCCCATAAACTGAACATCTTCAAGCCAGACGGCAGCTAAAATGATTCTGCGGCGGTCCCGTAAGGTGGGTGCATTCATGTTACATATCATAGCAGAATGGTTAAACAACAATATGTCCTGCAAAAGTATAGTAAAAGAGTCATACAATTGGAAGCGGTTGCCGGGTAACAATAAAATAGAAACGACAAAATGACCTCTAATAATGAACAAAATGAGCCTTGATATAATATCTCGTTTTGGGGATAATAGGATTATGGATACAGCTCATAGCAACGGTATCCATGGAAGTAATACGTTACAAATAAGATTGAAGAGGGAACCATGAAACGAGCAGTACTACCATTATTATGCCTATGTTTTGCGGTAATGTCGGGAATGCACGCGAAGGCGGAATTAAGCATTGCCAACGGTGATTTTAACAATGCATCGATACTGCCGGACACAGCCAGTAGCGATAACGACAATGTCGCCTTTGGCAGTATCGTTACCGATGGCTGGTGGGTACCGCGCAACGGGCATAAATGGATGATTGCTTATCCGGGCGATTCAGTGTATGAAAATCCGCCCGACGGCACGGCATATGCTCGTACGAGCAGCACGGACGCGAATCGGACGCGCGGAATGATTCAGGTGATTCATGACGCGGGCCAGACTGAAGATGAAATAGTTTTAGCATTCGACCTGCTGTATCGCGGGGGCAATTTCGGCATGAAAATATACGGCATCAATGGCGACTGGGATGGGGAATTTGAGTTAATGGGCCGGGGTGGCACGTGGGATTGGCTTTTCAGCGACCCGGGCGCGGGATTGGGAGCCGGATTGCGGTACACCGGCAGCGCGGATGAACTGGGCGTTTTTGCCAGTGACGATCCTGACAGTGAAGCTGATGAACCGTTCTTCATACCCGATTCGAACAACTGGCAGGAGATAGTCGTTTCGTTTGACGCGGGCAACGGATATGACTGGATCGTCATAGGCTTTGTACAGAACGGCTTGTTTGCGGACAATGACCCGGACGGACTGGGAAACAGTCCCTCGGGCCGCAATGATTTCGGCATAGATAACCTGCGGGAAGTACCGGAGCCCGGATTGTTCTGTGTTATGTGCATACTTGCGGGTTTATTTCGTTTCAAACAGATGGTATAAACCATAATAAACACAAGGAGGTTTTCATGAACAACAAAACACGCTGTATTGTAATGGCAGCAATAGTAATGCTGCTAACGGGAGTCGGTCAGGCTGCACTGCACATTTACAATGGTGATTTTGAAGGGCATCCGATCTGGGTCAGCACCAGTAGCGCAGACCTTGACAATCTAGTTTATGCTGACATCAACACTAACGGGTGGTGGTGTGGCAGGAACGGGCATCGCTGGACGACGGCACTATCTGGTGATGGCTATTATCAGACTCCTCCAGATGCCGGCTGCAGAAGTCTTTTCATTCTCTGAGCGTTAACATAACAACCCCTGAGTAGAATCATGAAACCATATGACGATTCCCGCAGACAATTTTTGAAAACGTTGGGACTGGGCATTGCCGCGTTCAGTCTGCCTGGCTGTTCAAGAGCTATGAGCTCCTTGCGCGGTTCGAATGCAAAAGGAACGCCTCCCAACATAGTATTGATCATGGCTGATGACATGGGGTATTCCGATATCGGCTGTTATGGCAGCGAGATCAAAACACCCAACCTAGATGCGCTGGCTGCGAACGGGGTACGATTCACACAGTTTTATAACGGGGCGCGATGCTGTCCTTCCCGCGCGGCTCTGCTTACGGGATTATATGCCCACCAGGCTGGCATGGGGTGCATGGAACCGGATTGGAAGGTTCCGGGATACCGCGGCAATATTAACGACCGGTGCGTGACAATAGCCGAAGCGTTGAAGCTGAACGGGTACAGCACCTATATGACGGGCAAATGGCATTTGACGAACAAGACCAAAGTGACGGATGACGCGGACAAATTCGACTGGCCTTGCCAGCGGGGATTCGACCGCTATTTCGGCACGATAGTCGGCGCGGGCAATTATTTTGCGCCAGCCACGCTGACACGTGACAATACGAACATCGAGGAGGAAGCGAAGAACAATCCGGAATTTTATTATACTGACGCGATAAGTGACAATGCGGTGAAATTTATTAAAGAGCATTGCAGGGAAACGCCGGACAAACCATTTTTCGAGTATGTTGCTTTCACCGCCCCGCACTGGCCGCTGCACGCCAAGGAAAAAGACATACAAAAATATCTGGGCAAGTATGACAAAGGCTGGGATGTCCTCAAAAAAGAACGATACGAGCGCATGATCAAAATGGGGATCATTGACAAGAACTGGAAGATGGCACCACGTGACGAGCGTGTAGCGGCCTGGGATGATCTTGAGAATGCTGACATCACGCCGTTGATGAAGGAATGCGCCGAAAAAAACGGTGGTATGAAAAAAATCATGGCCTATAAAATGGCCTGTTATGCCGCTATGATCGACTGCATGGACCAGGGGATCGGCCGGATTGTGAAAGCCTTGAAAGACACGGGACAGCTTGACAACACCCTGATCCTGTTTCTTTCCGACAACGGCGGATGTGATGAATGGGGAACCTACGGATTCGGCTGGGAAAACCTGCAGAAGACGGGTAAAATCGGGGGCGTGAAGGAATCATCGACGAGTTACGGCCCGGCGTGGGCCAATCCCAGCAACACGCCGTTCCGGCTGTATAAACTGCATGTACACGAGGGTGGCATATCAACACCGCTGATAGCGCACTGGCCGAACTATATCAAGGAGAAGGGCGCCATGCGGAATGATATCGGGCATATAATCGATATCATGCCGACGGCGCTGGATGCGTCCAACGGTACCTATCCTGAAACATATAACGGCAATGTTATTCAGCCCATGGAAGGAGTCAGTTTATTACCGGCATTTAGCAGCAAACCACTGGCCCGGAAAGACGCGATCTACTGGGAGCATATCGGCAATCATGCCATTCGGGACGGCAAATGGAAACTGGTAGCGCGCGGTGAAAACGGCGCATGGGAGCTGTATGATATGGAAGCCGACCGCACAGAGCATAACGACCTGGCAGAGAAGCATCCTGATATAGTCAGGAAATTGAATGACAAATGGTATGCCTGGGCTGAGCGCTGCAACGTATTGCCGATGAATCCGAATAAAAAGAGGAAGGAATAATGTACGATAAGGAGAACATGGTATGACTGAACGATATGAAAGATTAGTATGTTTAGTGGCGTTGGGCATGCTTATGACAGTGGGATATGCCGGAACCGGATGGTGCGCTACCAACAGCACACCTGCAGTACAGGTAGGAATCCAGCAGATGGTAGCCGCTACGACTACTGCGGTAATCAAGGCTGAAAAGCCAATCAAAATGTCTGCGCGAAATATCATTGTGATCGGTTGGGATGGGGTGCAACGGGAGCATCTTAAGCAAATGATTGCTACCAATGCGCTGCCGAATCTGATGGCATTAAGCAAAGAAGGCAATCTGGTCGACATCGATGTCACCGATGGAGCGACGGACACGAAGGCGGGCTGGGCACAGATTCTGACGGGGTACAAAGCAGAGATCACAGGGGTATACAAAAACGGCAAATTCCAGGCGATACCAGTGGGCTATTCAGTATTTGAGCGGTTGGAGCAGCATTTCGGTCCCGAGAATATCGATACGGTGGCAATAATTGGAAAAGGCGACCATATAGGCAACAATCCTCCCAAAATAGTTGCGTATGAAAGCTGGCTGAAGCGCGAAAAGAAGCAGCAGAATATTGACAAAAAAAACCCGGGCCTCGGCAATTTGAATGGCGGCACGCTGATAGAAGAAAACGGCAAAAAATTTGTTAAAATCCCTGCCAAACCATGGTATAATGCCTCATCCCGCATGGACCTGTTTGAGAACGGGCTGAATTTGAATCAGAAGGTAGGAACCCGGGCCTTGGAAGAGTTGGAAAAACGGAAAGATAAGCGTTTCTTTTTCTTTATTCATTTTTCCGATCCGGACCATACCGGGCACAAGTATGGTGAAAACTCGCCGGAATACACGGCGGGAATAAAATCGGATGATGAATGGACCGGGAAAATCATAGCAAAAGTGAAGGAACTGGGATTGTATGACAAAACGTTAATCTATATCGTAACAGACCATGGATTCGACGAAGGCAAGAGAGGGCATGCATACGCGCCGTATATATTTCTGGGCACGAATGACCCGTTGGTGAATCGTGATGGAGATCGGATGGACATAGCGCCGACGATTTTGAAGAGATTCGGAATAAACCTGAAAACGGTGCAACCGGCGTTGAGCGGAACACCGTTGGACGAAGCGGCTGAGCGGGTAATAGCGCCGGCGGAAAAGCCTAAGGCACTGGTGAAACAGAATGATAATCAACAGTGAAAAAGTGAACAAGCACATCAAACAGGGATAAACACTATTGAATAAATGTTCTACCGTAGAATCTGTTTTTCGCGTAACAGGATGATATAACGGCGCCAGGAAACTGGCGCCGTTTTGTAAACTGGTGGCCGCGCAAGGAAGTTGGCAATAGTTTATAGTATCAATTGTATATCCATTTTTACATCATCCCCTTCACACCCAATGGGTGAACGTAAAAAGCCCACATATCATCCCACCCTGACGGGTAGCCGTATGCACAGCACCTACGTCTATTGCGGAATTTGGGGTTAGACGAAGCCAATACGTTCGCTGTGCTAAAGTAATCATCTTTTATTTTCAATTTGTCGTAAAAGTGTAAATTATTATCGTTTTTATCTATTGATTCAAACCATAGCTTTTTGTATAGTTTAACGAGACTGCATAATCGACGTACGTCTATACCAGGAACCATAAACTATGAAACCGTTATTTATTATGTTGCTGGCCGGAGCTACCGCCATGCTCGGCCGGTCTGAACCATATGATGTGTATGCCGGCGCGCGGTATCCCGGACCTGAGTTGCGGCCTGATGTTGATCTATACAACGTCAAGCAGAGCGGTGATGGCAACCCTCAAGCCTATCTGCGGCGCGAAGTAGACTGGTGGCCGCGCAAGGGTGTCGATATCGTTAACGTCAAGGAAACCATGCCGTTCAGAACCTGGACTCTGCGCAATGGCCCGATCGATCCCATACTCGGCGAAGGCATCGGTGACCCGGTTGTCGAACATCTGGAATCGTTCGAATCTCCGGAGAATGCCGGCAACAGCTTCTTCCGCAGGATATCCGGTTTCCTCTCTCCCCCCGCAACCGGTGAATATACCTTCATGATCAGCGCCGATGATTCTGGATCGCTCTACCTGAGCACTGACGAAAATCCGAACAATAAACAAAAAATAGCCGGGCTGGCTGAGCCGGCAAAAGTGAAACAGTGGGACAAATATAACGAACAGAAATCCCAGCCGATCCGGCTTGAAGCCGGCAAAAAATACTACATTGAAGCTACCCATGCCGAAAATGAAGGCGCTGACCATGTGGAAGTCGCCTGGGAAGGTCCCGGTCTCACGGTCGATATTATCAGGGGTGAATACTTGTCCGGTATGACAGGCGAGCGCGGCGGCATTGATGAGGAGATAACTCGAATCCCGAAAGCCGGGCTCTGCAGGCGCTCAACCGATCCACACCAGTTCGAGGCGTATCTGGTCGGTTTCCGCGGAATCGGCAACACGATGAGCAGCAAATTTGATAATGATGGCGGCCCGATCGAACCGGGCGTGGTCCTGCGCCTCCCCGATGGCAGAAAACGCTGTTTCGTCCGCGGCAGTTTCTGTGATGCTGACAAACGCTACATTATGGACGTATATGTACGCGAAATGAACCGGATAAAAGCCGGCCTGGACAAAACAAAACGCAGCAAAAGGCCATCAGCCGACGTTGAATTTCCTGACAACGCCAAGCCGGGCGAACCGGGCACGATGCAGGTTGAAAGCGACCATTTCATCTGGCTCTCCGGCAGCCAGGCGGGCAGCGATACCGATCCCTGGATCAACGAGATCGCCCCGGAAAAAGCTCAGTGGTACCGTGACGGTTCGATTGAATGCGCGGAATATTGGTGGGCGTTCAACGAATACATAGGCCATCTTATGCCCTACTGGGATAATGATGCTAAGCTTAAATACCAGATCACCGTGCCCGGTACTAAACGCGACGGCTATAAGGTCATCCCCGGCTATGCCGGCGGCGGCTACGGCGCTTGCGGCATCAAAGGCGCCGGCGGCGGACCCTGGGCGGGTGCCCTGTTCCATGAGTGGGGTCACGGCACCATGGCTAACGGCATTCAAATGGGCGGTGGCGAAGCCGAGGCTGATATGCATCAGAGTATGGCTGATCCCGGTAGCTTGAAAGGCAATCACCATATCAAAGCCCCCTGGCGCAATGTCTTCAATGGCGTCGGCGGCTACGGCTTCACCATGTTCTACAATATTACCAGCGATGATCCCAACTGGGGCTACGGCTGGTTCACCACTGTGCCGTATGGCGTTGATGAATGGAGCGTTCTTCAAACAGTAGCCCGCACCGGAGAGCAGCGCGGACTGTTCAAAAACGGTATCCGCGGCCTCGGTGATATGGTGGGAGAATACGGTGCGCGCCTGGCTACTTTTGATTGCGAGCTTGAAGACGCTTTCTGCAGAAGCTATTTCGCCCCGACACGCAGCTGGCTCGAAACGGTTGACAGCGAAAAAGGGGTGTATCGTATTCCGTTCGATGAAGCCCCCGAACCGTTCGG
>CAZCLS010000099.1:5685-9854 GCA_964499565.1 uncultured bacterium | reverse complement strand
GATATCTTTTCCCGGCGCCTGCAGCTTCAGGAGCGCCTGACCGCTCAAATCGCGCGCTGCCTTATGCAGCATCTCGAACCGATGGGCGTGGGCGTTGTGTGTGAGGGAATTCATCTGTGCATGGCTATGCGCGGGGTGCAGAAAGTAAGTTCTTTTACGACAACCAGCGCTATGGAAGGCCGCTTTAAAAGCGACGCCCGTACTCGCCAGGAATTTCTACACTTGATTTCCATGCCGGAACTGAAGGGATCATGAACCGTAGAAGTACACTGTTTTACCTTGCTCTGATTTTGTTGTTCGCCGTGCCTGCAGCGGCGGCGCCATCAGCTTCGATGATTGCCGGTCAGGCTGATGCCGATGTGCGGATCAACACGTTTATGGAGCAAACCCTGCTGATCGTCAAAAAGTTCAGGGAACAAACCACCTCGCTCTTCGCTCATGTCAGCCTCGTGCAACGGGCCGCGGGCCTTAACCGCTACATCAGCTCCGATTGCCGCATCGTATTCCATGCACCGGACTATCTCATGCTGGAGGTTAAAGGCATTAATCCCTATACCGTGGTTATCAGTAATGCACAGGTAATCACTTTTTTCCCTGAAAGCGGGGAAACCGATATTCGTCCGTTAGCGCCCGGAGAACATATTCTTGACGATTTTCTCGGCATTGCTATGGTTGATGACTACCGGCTGTATGATTTCTCGTTCACGACCGAAAAGGATATGTATGTCCTGCGCAGTGTAATGCGTCCCGAAGCGCGCCGTAACGTGGCCGCCAATCTGCGCGCCAACCTCCATAAAGCTGTTCAACGGGTCGTCTGGGTCAAGCCGCGAACTGATGAAATTGTTAAAACACAGTTCATTACCCTTGGCGGTGATGATATAACCCTCACATTCAGGGACCAATGGGTCAATATTTCCGTGCCGCAATTTTGACAAGTGCTATAGTATGCCTTGAATTCAGCGGCTGCGCGCTGTTCAAAACGTATCCGGACGAGTTTACACCGCTGACAGCCAGTCAGGCCCGTTCGGCACTGCGCGATATCGTTGCGTCTACTAACGGCTGCACGCTCATAAAAACGAAAGCCGACGCGGTTTTCAGTTATACCGAAAATGGCGAGGAAAAAACCCGCAGCGTTGATATCCTCTATCTCTGGAAACCAGGAGCGGCACTGCGGGCCAGGGTTAAATATCTCGGCAATCCCATCCTCTCGGTCCTGTTTGATGGTGATCGCTGGTACCTTACCGATGAAATTAATAATCATGTGACGGTCTGTCCCGATATCGGAAAGATTCGCTCCCGCGATGTTCCGGAATTGTTTTTTAAACAAATTGCCCGCCTGCCTTCGGGCTGGATTCAACCTGATGCCGATTCGTATGCTGTCGCGCGTAATGAATATGCCTTCAGGGTTTCATCCGCCGCGGACGGGATAGCTCAGGAACTGATTTTTCCAAACGGGTCGCCGGTACCCTCGCATGCCCGTATCAGCACCGATGACGGAACAACGGTTAAAGCCGAGTTTTCCGCGCCGATAACGAACATGGCATTTTCCGCCGCAACCTTTGCTCCCCAACTTGACGGATATACTGTCAAATACCTGGATTGATATTGAATGACTTTTACCGACTATACCTTACCCGAACTGGAAGAATGGTGCCGGGCTCATGACACGCCTGCCTATCGTGCCCGTCAGCTGTGGCAGGCGGTCTATCAGCGCTATGGCGATGATGTCGAAACAATGCATGTTTTACCGCGTGCTTTTCGGGACGCGCTGTCCGCCGAACTGCCGCTTGTTTCTTCTGAAGTCGCCGATGTTCATACCAGTCGCGATAAAACCGAAAAATATGTACTGCGACTGCATGACGGGAACTGCATCGAAACGGTTTGGATTCCTATGGGCAGCCATGCAACCGTCTGTGTCTCTTCCCAGGTTGGATGCCCCGTGCGATGCCGGTTTTGTGCCAGCGGTGCGGACGGTCTGGTGCGCAACCTGTCGGCCGGAGAAATTGTTGAACAAGTCTGGCACGCGCTGAAAAATCATCCCGGCAGTGAAAGTGTCAATGTCGTTTTCATGGGTATCGGAGAACCGCTGTATAATTATGCTAATCTTATCCGGGCTATCGCTATTCTGAATCATCATGACGGCCTGAATATCGGAGCCCGCCGTATTACGGTCTCGACGGTTGGGTATATTGACGGCATTCGCGATCTGACCCGGGACGCCCCGCAGAGCAATCTGGCAATTTCACTCCATGCTACTACTGACCAGGAGCGGCGGCGGCTGATAGGGCATTGCCCATCTGAGATCGACCTGCTGTTAGCCGAGTTAGCCCGCTATTATGAAGCGACGCACCGCCTGATTACCTATGAATATATTTTGTTTGACGGCATAAACGACTCGCGCGCGGATGCCGAACGTCTGGCTGGTATCGCCCGTAAGGTTCCCTCGAAAGTAAATCTGATCCCTTATAACTACATCCCATCGGGAACATATGTCGCTTCACCTCCGGAGCGAATAGACCAGTTTGCCGGCTGGCTGCAGGCCCGCGGCATTACCGCTCTTGTCAGACACAGTAAAGGTGATGATATTTCCGGAGCCTGCGGTCAACTCCGCCGCCAGAAACAAAAACCGTAATACAACCCAAACGGTAAAACGGCGTAGCGGGAAAAAACAATAGACCCGGCGCGGCTTTTTTGCTACAATAGAATGAAATATCAAATGGTTTGGTTCTGCGGTAGTTAATCATTCAACAACATAACATCTATGGAACGTTTTGACGAAGAAGGAAAACTGATTATGCCGGAGCCCGAGGTTCTCAAAAAAGAACTTGAGCACCTTGGTCTATATTATGATAATGCGGTTCATGTCCATCAGGTTTTCTGCCCCAACGGCCATCAACTTATTCTGGACAACAACAATAAATTTAATGATATGCCGGGAATTAAACTACTCCTGGCCGGCATTCGCGGTTCTTCTGAAGTGTTTATTTCTCCCTACCTTAACAAACGCGAACGCAGCGGCGGTGATATGTTTAAACTTGGTGACCGTCTTGAAGTGCGCTGCCCCATCTGCTCGGTAGAACTGCCGATCATAGCTCCCTGCGACTGCCAGTGGGACGGGATGTATGTTACCCTTTCTCTTGAAGAAGACATGAGCACTAAAAACGCGGTCTGCTTCTGTAATATCTGGGGCTGCCCCAATGGTGATGTCCGCCTGGCGGGAGAAGTCATTACCGAATATCGCAGTAATTATAGCCTCTGAACAAACCTGTACAGGCTATCCTAACCGACCGGCAGGAATGAGACGATGGAACCTCACCCGCTTCTCCGCATAGACCGTTATTTTGATTTTCGATCCCATCCCTTTGAACATCAGGAACTATTCCGCGCCGACGGGATCGGCTCAGTAATCGACGTTCTGGACCAGATAGGCCCCTACTGCCAGGAATGGCTCGACAGCATCCCGCGTGAAACGCTCGCTTTGCCAGGCACGGCCGAATCTGACACCTGGCCCCATGCTGCCTGTGAAGGTTCGTTTGACGTGTTGTGTGAAGAAGATGGAATCTTTATGCCCGACCGCATTGTCGCTAACAGGAACGGTGGATTTGTCTATATAGCCGCTGGCGCCTGTGTGCGCGGCGGAACGTTTGACGTGAGTCAAGGCAGCGTTTTTATCGGACCCGATGCCGTTGTCAATGGAGCCTGGATCTGCGGTCCCGCTATTATCGGCCAATCCACAGAGCTGCGACCGGGCGCCTACCTGCGGGGTAATGTGATTATCGGCCGGAATGCCGTTATTCGTGGTGAGCTTAAGAATACCGTTGTCATGGATGAAGCCGATTTCCCGCATCCGTGTTACCTGGGCGACAGCATCTGCGGGTATGGTTCCCACTTCGGCAATCAGGCGACCGCCGCGAACGTCAATATCTTCGGACGCAAAGATTCCATCAAACTGAAGATTGACGGACAGACAATAGATCTTGGTCGCCGTAAAATCGGGATTGTCATGGGCGATTTCTGCCAGGTCGGCTGCAATGCCGTTTCGGATCCCGCCACCTTTCTCCAACATCATACGATTGTGTATTCTCTGACCCGCATCAACAGCGGTGTGTATGGCCCCAACGAAGTTCTGAAAAACAAGCCCATGGAGCACGGCGTAATCGAACGCAGCC
>CAZCLS010000099.1:4528-5585 GCA_964499565.1 uncultured bacterium | reverse complement strand
CCTGAATCCTAAAACCCATCTCCCATTACCCAGGCATCGTCCACCGATTCACGCGGCATGTGAGCATCATGGTGTATGCCCCAGGCTGCTAACTCATGACGAGCCGGTTCACTGCGAACGAGGCGGGTGCGGATTTCAACCGGCAGATTACTTTCGGTGATATATATTTTCAAAGATATTTTGGCGATTTCCTGCAGTTCCTCACATAGCATGTGCGTTTTGCCGACCGCGGTAAGTGAAACCGCTCCGGGCCCTTCAGCAATCAGTTGTGAACGAGTCTGTTTCAACATCGCCTCATCCTGCTTGCAGGAGAAGCGGATCGAATGAAACCGCACCCGGTCGGTCGATTTACGAATCCGGAACGTTCCGGTGCAGCGATAAAAAGGGATAATTACGCGCGAACTGTTTTGAGGCACAACATACAATTTTAACGTCAGGTTCCAGTCAAAGTGATCTGCCGGGTCAGCCACCTTTTTAACGGCTAACCGCCCTTCCCAGATGTCAAACAACGGCAATGTCTGCAAAGGCGATAGCAGCATCAGCAGTTCCGATCGTGTTGCCGTTCGGGTCGATGTACCCTCGCGCCAGGGCAGTTCCAGGCCGATGGTATGAGAGCGCGTGCCAAAGGATGGATTTTTTACGACAAAAGGAGCCCGGTCGGTTTCAAACATGAGTGCCACGACCGTTTTATCATTATAAGGAATGTTCAGGTCGGTTAAGGTGGGATGAACACCATCAAACTGCATTTTCACCTGCTGATACCAGTCGGCCAGGTCTTTATAATCGGCGCCGAGAACGCCTTTGCGTTCATCAACACCAATCAGCCACAGGATTGGTTCGCCACGCGCAGCGTTGGCATGACCGGCAATCCTCCGAGCGGCTTTTCGGGGGGGTATCCAGGTCCGCTTAAGTTCTACCCTGAAATCCTCATGCGGCTGGCCGGTTTCAACCCGCCGGATTATGTCCAGGGCCCATGTCTCTATCTGCAGTTTACGCATAGTATATTTAGATGAGATTCAATTATACTCATTCCCGCTCAGTCTGACAACCCCGCCTT
>CAZCLS010000099.1:0-4428 GCA_964499565.1 uncultured bacterium | reverse complement strand
TAGTAATACTGTACTAATACTATATACTAACAAAACTGGAACTAATCCATATGAATGTTTTGTGTCGAGCAGTGGTTTTTGATTTAGACGGGGTAATTGTCGATACCGCCCGGTTTCATTATAAAGCCTGGAAAAGGCTTGCGGATGAGGAAGGAATTTATTTCGATGAAGCCATCAATGAACGGCTGAAAGGAGTCAGCCGGATGGATTCGCTGAATATTATCATGGAGCGCCGCGCGCGGGAGTATACTTCTGATGAACTTATTGCGCTGGCCGACCGCAAAAACAGTAATTATGTGACTATGCTGGACGACCTTGGCCCGGCCGATCTGTTACCCGGTATAGCGGAGTTTATAGCTGAGCTGAAGCAAGCCGCGATCAAAACCGCGATCTGTTCCGCCAGTCGCAATACGGATAAGATCATCGACCGGCTTGCAGTCCGGGACCAATTTGACGCGATTGTCAGCGGTAATGATATTACACGGTCTAAACCGGACCCGGAAGGATTTCTGCTGGCGGCTGAGCGCATGAATGTCCCGCCAGGAGAGAGTGCGGTTGTTGAGGACGCCTATGCCGGCGTCGAAGCCGGTAATGCTGCCGGGATGTATACGATAGGTATCGGAGACGCTGATATCCTGACTAATGCCGATGTGGTTCTTCCCTCTACCGCCAGTCTGACGTTAGACGCACTCACAACGGTTATGAACAATACTAAGTAGGATACTGACATGAAAAAGATATACCTCTGTGGAATCATCCTGTGGTTCTTCGCATCATTAATTCCGGTACATGCAGAAGACGGGCTGATGATTCTGACCAGCGACGCTATTTACAATGGTCTCCACACAGCGCTAACCAATTTTGTTGCTCATAAAGAACAGATGGGATACACGGTATTCCTCCAAACGGTAGAAAATGCTGTAGCAACAGTGCCCCCTGCAACACATATGCAGTTGTATGACAGTCCTCTGGCGACCAATGAATTAGCTGACCAGATTCGAGCATACCTGCGCGTTTCTTACACCAATCTCGGCTACCAATCACTCCTGTTGATCGGTAATCCGGACCCGTACGACTATACCGTACCATCCGGTACGGCAGGTGATGTACCCATGAAAATGACTTACGCGGTCGGCACGTCCGCCTGGGCGGATGCCTCGATATGGTATGTACCGACAGACGTATTCTATCGCAATCTAAGTTCGGATTGGGACAAGAACAATAACGGCCTGTATGCCGAATGGCAGGGAGATCACAATGTCAGCGGCGGCTTGTCGCTCAATCCTTCTGAACTGGCGGTAGGACGCATATGCTGTTATGGCCCGGAGGACTATCCCGCGGTCGCCGGCATATTACGAAAAATTATTAATTACGAAACTACCCCTCCGACTAGTTTCTGCTCCTGGCGCTATCGAGCCTTGCAGCCCGACCCGATCGACTGGTCGGATGACTATGGCGCGGAAGGCAATGTATCTCCTATCTTTATCGCCGAGAGTCTGCGGACCAATTATTTCAAACCGCGCGGTATCGTCACGACCACTATTCGTGAAGATGATTATGACTATCCGCCCTGGGATTTTGATCATACCACGATTATGCCGGCTGACCGTCAGTATGTCTGCTTTACACGGTACAACACGACCTACCGGTTCAAAGCCTTGAAGAATAGTTCCTCAGACAATTACGCGGATTATGCTTCCGGAATCGGGGAGTTGACCGACGGCCAGATGACTACGGAATATGCTGATAGTTTCTCTTCCGGTGACTGGCTGCAATTCAGGCTTGCGCTCGATGATAACCGCACCTATGTTCCTGCCAGGATAGAACTGTATGCTCCGGCTGTATCAAATCTGCCCGGGCGGATCAGCATCCTGATGGCAGCCGACGGTAGTTTTTCCCAATTGAATGACCCGGTTGAAATTGTAAGTGATGATGCGGTCCAGGCACATGCTGACTGGGACAGCGGCAGCAGCCGGTTCGTGGTACGATACGACTACACCAACGGCTTGCTTACGCGAGTCGGTCAACGGAAATATATCCGGCTTGTCTACACCGGCGCAGCGGACCAGAACATTGTCCTGAGCGAATGCAAGGCCTACAGCCTTGAGCATAAAGATATCAAACCGTACGTAATGCAGACGTGGACCAACAATGGATACGGTAGTGTGGTATTCACAACGCATGGGAGCCAGTCCAGCGCGTCATCGATTATCAGTTCATGGGAAACGGGTAATCTGCGGGATGATCAGCCCGGCTTTGTGTTTTTAAAAGCCTGCCAGACGGCCTGGCCCGAAAACAGCGGCAACCTGGCCTATGCCCTGCTGAAACATGGCGCCATCGCCTCCATCGGAGCCACACGCACATCCTGGGGATTCAGCACGCACGGCCATGTCATGTTTTATCAGCATGCCATTACCAATGCATCCTTTGGTGATGCACTGCGGATAGAAGGAGAGCAACTGGAAGACCTTAATTATTTCAACTGGGATGGAAATTACAGCGATGTTTTTCGGTTCAACCTTTATGGCGATCCGACCGTGCGGTTCAATTTTGTATATCCGTCACTGACCGATATGCGGGTCAATAATGCCCACAGCACCACCAGCACCTGTACCACAATCGACATTGCCTGCACAATCAGCACAAACGACCTGCCCATTACGGAAATGCAGTGTGCCGCAACGATCGAAGGACTGACGAACGCCTGGCAGCAGTTTCAACCGCTCAGCGCGTATGAGCTGCCGCCTGATTTTGAGGTGTGGCAAACCCTGTATGTTCGGGTGCGCAATCAGGGCGGACTGGTATCTTCTTCACGCAGTGTACGAATATTCCTGGTGCCGGAACCGACTGGCCTGCTGGCAATGCTCTGCATAAGTCTGTATCTATTCAACAAAAGGAACAAGAAATGAAACAGTATAGTATGATAAGTATCATCACCGTCGTACTGACCGGCATAGTCTTTGGGCTGCCGTACACCAGTGATGAATGGAAAATTCCACGGCCGGGCAAAGCCGATCTGACAGTTACGTTTATCGAACGTCTGCCGCGCTATCCCGGTACTGCCTATTCGTACCAGCATGTTGATAACGACCCGGTGTTAGGCACCGGCGACCTGCTGCCGCCCAAACCGGCCGATACGACCAAAAAAGGCTGGCCGGATGTTGGTGAAAAAATTACATTTATCGCCCATGTCAAAAACGCCGGAACGAAACCGGCTATCCCATTTGACTGGCACTGGACGTTAGACGGCAGGGAAATCATCTCCGGTGTGACTGAACAGCCGCTTGCTCCGGGTCAGGAATTAGTTTTTACGAATTACTGGACGTGGCAGACCGGCGACCATTATGTCGCCTTCGACGTCAACCGGGTAGGGCGGGATGACGAAATCACCCGCAACAATAACACCGTTGTAGACCAGATCAACGGGCTGGCATTTCACTTTTTTGTGGAGCAGGGATTAGCAGACTGGTTCACGACTGTGCGGAACGGCAAAGGCAGCTACTGCTGGGAGGACTGGGCACAGAATCAAGTCCAGGAAATGAACCGAACGTTTAGAGATGACGTCCACCCGACGACACCGGAAGGCATCAAACTGCGGGTACGGCTGGACCGGATTTTTGTTATCCCGAATGGCTGGGGCGACCCCGAAGGGATGCATACTCCCGCTATAGTCCCTCCGGTGGACTATGACAATCCGGTTCTGTTTCCCTGGTATGTTAAAACCAATGCCAACAGTACGGCTGAAACGTATGCCAATGGCAATACCGGTTGCGACGGTGTCTGGGGTTTTACCACCGGCTACCTGAAAAAGGATCCTGCCAAAGGCAACAGCAATGCCTATGAAGTTCTGAGCCACTGGATACTGGGACCTGAATGGGCGTTGTTCCATGAACTGGGCCACCAGCTCGGGCTGCACGATTTCTACCTTGCGCCGGTCAGTCCCGACCAGAATCACGCCTTGCCGGGAGTGGGCTTTAATCCTGGAATCGTGTTTAACTCGCAGATGATGCACTCAGGCAATTACGCTCATGACGATAACATAGCCAAAGGCAAAGGGCGCTGGGATGTCAATTACCGTTTCTGGGAAGAAGGGGCTGCCAATGATTTGTCAAAAGACCGCTACCGCCGGCGCGGCATGTTCGGATGGTACATCGACCGGATACCTGCCAGCAACATTGTACAGTTTATTTACGCGGACGGCACACCGGCAGGCAATGGCAAGGTCTCATTTTTCCGGGCCAAAGGCCGCGGATACGCCAATCCGGAAATACCGGCTGAACCGGCCTATACCGGCACGACGGATGATAACGGCGTCTGGATCCTGCCCGGTTCGCCATTCATTAAGGCGTTTAACTGGGGCAGCAACGGAACGTTTCTGTACACTGTGAAAAAAGACGGAAAAATCTGGTATGCCTGGATGACCTACAA
>CAZCLS010000098.1:3662-9907 GCA_964499565.1 uncultured bacterium | reverse complement strand
ACGTAGGTGCAGTAGATACAAGGCGTGAGATACGCGAGCGTATTTTTATACGCCACGTGTCTCGCAACGCGGTAGATGCTGTACATACGGCTACCCGTCAGGGTGGGATGATATGAGCTTTTTACGTTCACCGTTTAGGTGTTGATTTTTCTTCACGTCTATTCGCCGTTTTAATCATTCATCTGTCCTCTCTTTTCGGTCTAAGATTACGGTCACGATTGCAGTGTATGACTATAGTACTATTTTTGAAACATCACAAAATTAGTGTTAGATTCCATCCCATCGCGGATTTAGGGAAATGTGCTCTTACCGGACATAAGCAGGTCGCAGACATAGGTTTGTCCGTTACCCAGATAAATTCGCAGAGGAATGCGGACCGGCATCATTGAAGGTACCGGGATTTTCATGATTAATGACGGTTCGCGTTTTCCACTCAGTTTGAGCATGGCCTTTTTCCCTGATGATGATACAACCTTTGAACTGTAGGATACTCCCCTGCTTCTGAACGATGACGCTTCAAATGTTTGCAGACAACTTGTTCCACAATAAACTGAAACCGCCCCCGGTGTTCCGCCAATTGAATCGACGTTGGCCTTTATTTTCAACATACCTGATTTGAATTTTGCGTTTACCAGTTTCAAAAAACTGTTTGTCACCATTTCCCCGGTCTGCATGTAATGCAGTGCCGTTCTGATAAACGGCAGATAGGCGCCGGTAGCCATTCGGCCTCCCCGGGCGTTCGGATGCGAATCCCCTGAGCGGTATTTGGGATACAAGGCATTCGCCCCGCGTGGTTTTGTACGCGGAACTGCCAGGATATCGCACAGGTCGAAAACAGCAACATTACGCAAGCCGGTTATTGTTCTATATGTTTCACAATACTCTCCGCGCAGCCAATCGTTGAAAGCGCGACCACGCGCGGCGTCTGCGGGATTATACCCGTCACCAGGGCGCATGGGCGGGGCCGTAACCGGTATGAACATGACCGCCGGATAGCGGCTGAACACGTTTGTAAGACTCAGGTATGCCGCTTTATAGTTCCAGACAGTCGCATATTCATTTGTTGGATTACCCGGCGGAGTACCATCTTCATATATGGCACTGTTGGGATAACAGGATTTGAACATGATGATCTGGTTTGACTGACCGGAGAGACATTCCCATTCCAACAGGCCCGGCATATGATAATGAAACCAGTAGTACCAGTGGCACACATCGGTATAGTCACCGATCGGATTGTATTCAGGGTGCGGTATCCCGGGAACAGCATCGCCGTAATCAGTATCATGCACGTCGAAGCCGAGTTGGGGAAGATATGTTGCAAGTTCGCCCTGGTCAAGCCAGCCAGCACCTACAGAATGGTGAATAAACAAGAGGTTGGTTGCCGCGGAGAGATACATGACATGCAGAGAACAAACCAGAACGGTTGACAACAAGGAGAGGGTTTTCATACGTGACTCCGGGTACTATGGTATCATAAAATTATGTTATTATATTATACCACTACATAGTAGTTGATGCAATTTCCCACTTTTTATTCTGCTTTGCGTTCGAGGCTATACCGTGCTGATTATGCAACATGCCCACATGCAGATAGTTCCAATTATCCACCGGCTCTTTCGGCAAAGCCGAAATCTCCGTCGGCCACATTTTTTCTAGTTTTGAGACAGCCTCTGGACAGCGGCATAGCGTGACATTTTTGCTGGTTTTTTGTATACTATCTTCAAATTCTTACGAAATTGGTTCATTCATGAAATGCATAGTATGTGACATCGGAAATTTGCGCGCGGATCATCTTGGCTGTTACGGGTATGACCGGCCCGTTTCACCTGCAATAGACGCACTGGCGGCACGGGGATTATGCTGCAATGCGGCTTTCAGTTCGGATGTCACCAATGCCGGTTCACGCGCCTCTCTTTTTTCAGGTCGCTTCGGCTTGGAGCACAGTATAGTCACGGATGGCATGCCATCCGACTCAATAACCGGGCATACACCTCTCAGCGAATTCGGACTGTCCGCGCCAAATCCCCTTTTGCATGAATATCTGGCCTGTCATGGGCAGCACACAGCAACCATATCACCTTTTGGCCGGACCGCAGCTCCTTGGTTTTATACGGGATGGTGTGAAGTAAATGATCCCTGGATTGATCGCAATCCTCTGGATGTTAAATCCGAAGAAATCATTGATCGGGCTGCATTGTGGCTGGAACAAAATGCGGACAAGGATTTTTTTCTATATTTGAGTTTGAACGATTTATACCGTGATCCGGACACACCGCTTTCCGAGAGTGAGATATCTTACACCTCTGAATTAGCCTTACACGGCAATCAGCCTCATCCGGATGAAGACGCCGTTGAGCAGCATTTTAGCCTTCATGCTGCATACTCTCCTCGAATTCATCATCTGGCGACTCGTGATGCATTAGCTCACTTCGTTAACATGTATGACGCCAGAATCCGTTCCGTTGATTCAGCTATAGCCCGACTGTGCAGCGGGCTTGATACTCTCGGAATCTTTGAGGAATGCATTATATGCATTGTAAGCGATCACGGCGTGCTGTTAGGCGAGTGTGGTTGTTACGGCGGGCACATTTCAGCCCATTACCGTTGCGCGAACATACCATTTATCATATATGCTCCGAAGAATATATCCACGCAACGATTACACGGCTACTGCTATACATTCGACCTTGGACCGACGTTGTGTGAATTACTCGGCATACCCATTCCAACGGGTTATCATGGCATATCACTGTTGAAACTTCTGGAAGCAGACTTGACGGGCGGAAGAGATTATATCGTATGCAGTCATGGCCACTTCACGGCGCAACGGACAATTATATCAGGCGGCTGGAAACTGAACCGGACACTGCACAGTGGTTTCTGGGATTTTGATGATACGGAATTATACAACATTGCAGATGATCCTGCTGAACGTATTAATTGCGCGAAAAAGCAACCGGATATTATCCTTGATCTAAACCGAAAACTGCGTCAATGGCTGAATGAATACCAACCTGACTATGCCGACCCGCTAGCCCGAATTGCCTGCCAGGAACCGCCGGGATATCTGAAGTTCGGACAGGAACTGCGCGCGCGCGTGCGCCGGGGTGAGTTGTCTGTTCCCGCAGGATACCGCGGCCGCTGGGCATAAGCATCATTCCCGAATCCATGCCAAACCGAACCTGTAACACACCGAGAAAGATTCCGCATGTTGTTTGCTGAGTTGAGCATAATTATACTAATCATCCTGTCGGCATTTTTTTCCGGCTCCGAGACGGCACTATTTTCACTGAGCCGGGCCCGGGTGCGTCGCATGCGCAACAGCGGCAGTCGTTCGGGACGGGCAGTGGCAGACCTGCTGGCCGTTCCCCGCAAACTGCTGAACACAATTCTTATCGGCAATCTCGTCGTCAACACGCTGTTATCGAGCATTCTGGCATTACTGTTCAGAGAAAGATTCGGACCGGAAGGCATTGGCATAGCAATGGGAGTTACTACAGTCCTTCTGCTCATTTTTGGAGAAATCACTCCCAAAATACTCGGTATACACCGGGCCGAAGCGTTTGGCCGGTTTGCATCGCTTCCTTTGAAATTCTTCAGTTATGTTTTTACCCCTGTCAGATACGTAGTGCGGTACACATCAAACGGCATTCTTTCACTTATCCGGCAACCCAGTTTAGAACACGATACGCTTCTGACTCGGGAAGCATTCCGGTCTACTCTGATTGCGGGGAAAATACAGGGAGGCATAGCGCCCAACGAAGCCGAAATCATTCATGCAATTTCATCGTTCAGAACGACAATAGCGCGGGAAATCATGATACCACGACCGGAAATGAACTGTGTGCATGATGGGCTGACTCTTGCGGAAGCACTGCGCGCGAGCAAGCGCACCCGCTCTGTGCGGTTGCCGGTATATCATAAAAACATTGACCATATTACGGGCGTTCTCGACTGCAAATTGATATCTGCCTGGCGGCATCTGATTACATTTAATACATCATTACATGATCTGGCACTGCTATGCGCAGATCAACAGAATCCGCCAGCTCTCCCCTTTCTTATACCTCCATATATTATTCCCGAAATGCGTCAGATCGACTCGCTTCTGGTTGAGATGCACGAACGGGGAGAAGAGCTTGCCATTTTACTTGATGAATATGGCGGCACAGCCGGCATGATTACGCGCAGCATGATTATCGAAACATTGCTGGGTGGGATAATTGACATGAAATCCGGCAAATCGCTCATTCATGTCCGCCCAAATGGTGATATAATTGCGGCGGGACGCACCCGCGTTTCACAATTAAACTGGGAATGTAACATTCATCTTCCACAGGATTGTGACGACACCTTAGCCGGGTATATTCTGCGCAGCCTGGGTGCCCTGCCTGAACCGGGACAGACACTTTCACGGCCGCCGTACGAGTTTACTATATTACAGATGACCGGGCCGCGAATTGATGCCGTGCGAATCCGTCAATTGCCGGAGTCACACGTATGATAACACTCATCATTATACTTGTAATTCTCCTGTGTATTCTGACTGGTGGTTTCTTTGCCGGATCGGAAACCGCATTTGTTTCAGTCGATCAACTACTGATTTCGGACAAAGCCCGAAAAGGAGAATTGAACGCTCGCATTGCCAAGAGTTTGCTGGATGAGCCATCTCGATTACTTACGACGACACTGGTCGGCACAAACATTTCGTTTGTGGTTGCTACAAGTCTGGCAACCATAATCAGCCGCAGTCATGTTTCCGCCCATCTCCAGACACTTGCAACTGCTGTGGTAATGACCCCGCTGATACTGATTTTCGCCGAACTGGTACCAAAATCTCTGGGACGCACCAATCCGCATACATACGTCTTATACGCTGCTCCGTTGTTAAATATCATACAAAAATCTCTTACGCCGGCCGTGTCTGTGATATCACTGTTATCAAACGGCATATTACGCCTGTTTGGTATACGCGAAAAGAAAGACGCCGTATCGGTTACGCGCGAAGAACTTCAGATTCTAACAGATATCAGTGCCGAACAAGGATTGATCGGCAAAGCGGAACATACGATGATCCAGCGTGTATTTGAATTGAACACAACGCCTCTGTCCTCGGTAATGGCTCCATTAGTAGAGCTTGAGTGCATTAAATTGAATGCATCGTATGAAGATGTGCTGTCACTGGCGGAAGATTCGCTATCTTCATATTATCCCGTTTATGAAGACCGTCCGGATAATATTATCGGCATGGTTTCAGTTGTCGATATCCTTAATGCTGCGGCTACAGAGGAAATGCATCACACTACTGTCCCGCTTGGCAATCTGGTTGACCGCACGGTTCCGTTTATTCCCGAAACCAGAATGGCGGGTTCGCTGATCAGGGAATTTAAATCTTCTGCCGTGCCGGTTATTTTCGTCGTCGATGAATACGGGGGTGTTACCGGTATGATTACAATCCAGAACCTGGCGGAAGAAGTCATCGGGGATCTGGCAATTGAACGCCCTGAACAACGCCCATTCCTGATAAGCCATGCGGCGGGCATTGATTGTGACGGCCGGGTTGATATCGATACCCTTTCGGAAAAATTAGGATTGCTGATTGACAAGAACGGATACGACACGGTTGCGGGATTGATTCTTTCTCTCGCTCAACGAATTCCTGCTCCTTTCGAATCGTTTACGTATAAAGGCTTTCGATTCACTGTTCTAAGGGCTGATCGCAAACGTATCATTCGTGTTCGCATAACGAAGATATAGCAGATCAGTCCATTGTGTGGGGACAAACGGTGGCTATTTCAAGTATCGAGTTCCACAGGACCAGCCGGGCTATCGCCCGTCCGGCACCAGCATACAAACGCATCTGTAGCCGGACTCGCTGAGTCCGGTCCGGGGCCGCCCTCAAAAGTAACTTTGGTCTTGAACACATGCCATATGGAACATTCAAGACGAAAGCTTTACTCTTCATGCTCAGTATCCTGGCGTACAATTCATTCATCGTCTCGAGGCGCCTGTGCTGTCCCCGCGGCTAGCCTCAGCATATGATTGCCACGGTTCTCTGATGACTGCTGCATGACGCCTGCCAGATTGTCACTAACGCTTACGGTGCTCAGCTCGTAAGCTGGGAAATGATACGGTATATTGTACGTGAAAATTGTGACTACTCACAAATTCGCCCCCCTCTTTCATTCCATCGCGGATTTTGGGTTGCATTCCGCTTTCCAATTAGTTACAATACATGTCTT
>CAZCLS010000098.1:0-3562 GCA_964499565.1 uncultured bacterium | reverse complement strand
CCATCGCGGATTTTGGGTTGCATTCCGCTTTCCAATTAGTTACAATACATGTCTTATGAATTCATTCGTTTTTCCTGATGCACACCGTATACTGGGTATCATGTGCGATTTAGATGGTACTCTGGTTGATTCCCGCCGTGATCTGACGACGGCGGTTAACTGCATGCGCGCGGACTTCGATTTATCACCATTGTCGTTTGAAGAGGTAACATCTTTCATCGGTAACGGGGCTGAAAAACTGGTGGAACGGTCACTGCGGAATACAGAAATAGAATCAGCTAATGCCCTGAAGCATTTCAAAACGCACTATACCGCTCACCTGGCTGATGAAACGTGCTGTTATCCAGGCGTGCCGGAAACGCTTAAGATAATTACTTCCCGTTCAATCAGATGCGCGGTTATTACCAACAAGCCGGAAGAACCTGCCCGTCAGGTATTACGCCATACCGGTCTGGCAGAATATTTCGATCCAGTTGTGGGCGGTGACACGAATCCGGCATTAAAACCCAATCCGTACTCACTACGTCACGTTATGAATCAATGGCAGCTGGAGCCATCCCAGGTACTGATGATTGGCGATCACACAACCGACATCGCCGCGGCTCATGCTGCGGGTGTCAAATCAGTTTTTTTAAAGTCCGGCTATGGATTCAGCGGTGAATTCCAGCCGGATATAACTCTTGAATCGTTTTCCGAACTTGCTGTTCTGCTGGGAATACACTAATGAAAACAATCATACATTCTCATGCGCTGTATGTAGATGACAAGGAACTGCCGCTCATATCCGGTGAAATTCATTACTGGCGTCATGCATCCCATTACTGGGACACACTCTTAGACCGGGTAACAGAACTGGGTCTTCCGCTTGTATCAACCTATGTCTGCTGGGATTTTCACGAGACAGCGCCAGGCACCTTTGATTTCGGTAGCGGGAACATTCCCGAGCGCGATCTGCCGGCGTTTCTGGAAAAAGCGCGCGATCACGGTCTCTATGTCATATTACGGCCAGGTCCGTATATTTACGCAGAATGGAAAAACCTGGGCATACCAGACCGTGTTGTTTCTCTGCCGCGCCTGTCAAATGAGTTTGTGGCGGAAGCGGCACAATATCTTGCCGCGCTAATAGAAATAACCCGACCCTGGTTCGCGACAAACGGCGGGCCAATTGTGCTCTGGCAAGCCGATAATGAAATTGATTGCATGCCGCACCTGTACACAACGCCACTCGGTCTGAGTCATGCCGCTGGTGATTTTCAATCATTCATAGCCCGGCGATACACCTCAATCAACGAGCTTAACCATGCCTGGGGAACCAGCTATTCCAGTTTTGCCGAAGCACATCCCTATACATTTTACCAACCGGCACCTCCCGCTGCACATGTACGTTACAGCGATTGGATGGCGTTCAGGCACGAATATAACACGCGTGTCGCGGCACGAATGATTGAGCTGCTTGTTTCTCTCGGTGTAGACCTGCCGTTGTATCTCAACAGCTATCCACACCAGGATTCAATTGATTTCAAATCATTCACCGAGCGCGCGGATCTATTCGGCATCGATCCGTATCCATCAGGAAATTTTCAGGCCGAACCGGATGAGTTCCAGCGCTTCATCGAGAAAGTCGCAGTATTAAACGCTGTGGCAGGAACAGCCTACATCGCTGAATTCGAGTCTGGCATCTGGGAAGGCCAGCAGGAATATACCAGCCTTCTGCCTCCGAACCATTACCGGCTTATGTGCACTGCCGCGATAGCAGCCGGGTGCAAGGGATGGAACTGGTATATGTTAGCTGAGCGTGATAACTGGCTGTATGCACCCATCAGCAATCGCGGCTCAGTCAGAAATCCGCTGTTTTCTGTTTTCAAGGACATTGTTTCCGTTTTTCATCAGATGCGACCGGCACGACTTTCCCGCATAACCGACTGCGCGGTAACGTTCGATTTGATGCAGAACGCCCTCAGGGCTGTTCCGCGTGACGACCAGGCGCGACGTGCGCTCTTTTCAGCAAATATTCCCTATGAATTCAGGGATTGGCGCAGCGGCTGTGTCAATACTCCCCTGCTGTTTTACAGCGGTCCGCATTGGCTATGCCGCGCTGGGCAGGATTCACTATACGATTACGTTAATCGCGGAGGAACATTAGTCTGTTTTCAAACCTGGCCGGTAACTGATGATTCTCTAAAGCCATATTGCCGCCTGCCGATACCTGAACCGGATGGTATTCTACCCTGCATTTCGGCGGAAATTATATCAGGTGATTCTCCAATCCCGGTTCAATCGGTATTGTACTGGTGGCAGACCGTAGAAGGTGAAGCACTACAGGCTGTCCGGACTTCACCACCGCCAACACATGATTATACCGCTCTGCATGAAAAGCTTGAACAAGGAGATACTTGGACAATAGGATTTATCCGGCCGATTGGCTCGGGTAGGCTCGTAGTGCTGGGTTGTGAACCTACGGCGGCGTTGATGCGGAACTTGTGCAGCCGGCTTGGATATCCACCGGCTGTCAGCACGGATATTCCGGGCATATCAACCGTACTTCTGCGAGACAATGACCGCGGGGACGCATTTGTGGCAATTATGAATCATAGCAGCTCTTTTCATATATGCACAATCAGCATCTCGCTGCAGGCAGCAAAATGCATGGCACTGTTTGATAAAAAAGAACTTGCCGCAGTCTCTTCAGACGGATTGACAATGATACGAGTTCCGCTTGAACCGTTCAGTGCGGAAATAGTACAATTACTGGTTTAGTATATATCATTTAATTGCATGTTACATTGGGAGTACCTTTATGAAAACTGCAGCTTGTATTGTTAGCATCCTGTTGATTCTGACTGGTATAAATGCCTGCACGTCGGTTTCTGTTGTTGTCAGGAGCGATTCTGAGGCTGCTGCTGTTGATACGGCAGAAACGTTGAAACAAGCGGTAATGGAAGAAGACAGTCACGTTATCGATTCAGTATATGCCGCGGCGGAAGATGTTAACGGTTTCAGATTCGCCGATGGCGTTACACCGCTGATGCTGGCAGCATTACACAACAAGGAAAAAACAGTTCGGCAGCTTCTGGAAAAAGGAGTTGATGTCAACGCCCAGTCTGACGCGGGCTACACAGCTTTGATGGTAAGCGCCAACAATGATAATCCGGCAATAATCCAGGTATTGCTTGACTCAGGCGCCGACCCGAATATTTCTTCAAGCGAAGGATATACCGCCCTGTTTGTGAACGCTCAGGAAGAAAATCTGGACTCTATGCAATTGCTGGTAGATCATGGGGCTAAAATTGACTCGCGAAATAAAAAAGGAGCTACCCCACTTATCACCAGCGCCTTTCGTGGTCGCGTGGGATCGGTTGCCTTCCTGGTCGAGAACGGCGCGGATGTCAACGCCGCAACGCTGGACGGACATACTGCCCTCATGACTGCCATTTTAGGCAATCACAAAGCTGTTGTCGACTTTCTGCTTGACCGCGGAGCAGACATAGAAGCCCGAACCGCCAAAGGCATGAGCGTCAGAGAAATAGCCCGGAAAGTTGGTAATCCGACAATTGTTGACCTG
>CAZCLS010000097.1:6830-9969 GCA_964499565.1 uncultured bacterium | reverse complement strand
TCATACGCAATCCTTTTATCACTTGCGCGCATAGGATGCACATCCGACAGTTCACAGCGGGCGTTAGGTGAAATTGCTCCTCTCCTGGTTGCCAATATGCCCAACGATTTCGACGCCACAGTAGTTTATGAAATCGAACCCTGGCAGATGCTGACGGCATATCTTCTCGAAAAATGCGGACTGCGGCAGGCGGCCGTTGATGCAGCATTTAACGTATTGGGCCTACCACGGGATCCGGCCGGTGCTGTTCCCTGCGCAAAAGAGTTACTGGATCTTGCAGATGACAATCTCGATCAAGCTCAGGTACGTTACGCGCCGTATGCCGGAGGCATCCTGGCAAGTCTGTGCCGTTCAACAAATGACATTCCCCTGCTCATATCCCTGTTACAGCATACCAACGGCTGGATCAAAATCGGGGCGGCCAAAGCATTGATGTTTCTGGAAGCCGATGAAGCGGTCGTGCCACTCATAACACTGCTTTCGACTGCCAGGGATGACGACGTGTATGGATGTTCAGCTGATTTTTTCAGGTTTTACAATCTGGATGCGGGCGATGGGTATGACGAATACAATGATCCCGACACCTCGGAATTCGAGGCACGCCCGCTTCAGCCGCGGGCGGCACCGAAGATTCTGACGGAAACAACCGCTGCGGTTCATGGCGGCTATTCAGCCACATTTTTCTGTGATTCCGTTTATACAACACAGGAACCATTAGTACACAGGGGCAGATACATTCGTGTTGTAGAAGGTCTGCCAACGGTAGCACGGCATCAGACACACAAGAACGGCGGTATAGCCTGGCGCAATCATGGCGGTGCGACAGGCCGAGTACTCGGCACCGTACCGTTGGCTCCCGACGGTTCATTTCATGTGGAAATCCCGGCCGACAGATTGATTCATTTCCAGGTTCTGGACAGTGACCGGAGGGTAGTCGGCAATGAATTGATCTGGCAATATGCCCGGCCCGGAGAAGCCAAGGGATGCCTGGGATGTCATGAGAATCCCGGCACAGCCCGTTCAACCGCCGGACGTTTTTCCCGCGCTTCTGCTTTAGCACCATTGCCATGTCTGCCCGGCAGCGAATCATTCATCTATCGCGCCAAAGTCTGGTTTAAAGGCTATTTGCCGGAAGAGCGGGAAGAACGGGTCAGAACTGTTAATGCAATTAACCTGATTGGCAGATTGTAATGATACAGCTCAAACCAGATTTAGAAAAGGTAATGGCTAGATTTGATGCCTGGTGGGAGTGCGCGATAATCGACCGTCCGTTAGTATCGATCAGCATTCCCAAACCGGACAAAGAACACCTGCCTGGTCCTTCCGCCAAAATATACACATCGCAGCGGGAGCGATGGTTTGATATCGACTACAGAGTCGCCGTAACTGAAACTTCATTAAGAAACACATTGTTTCTGGGCGACGCCCTGCCGGTCGCCTGGCCGAATCTTGGACCGGAGGTTTTCGCGGCATTCTATGGGTGCGAATTGATCTTCGGAGAGGACACTTCGTGGTCCACCCCGATTCTTGACGATCTATCACATGAAGCACTCGATACACTGCGTCTCGAGACAAACTCACTGTATTTTAAAACAATCGAAACGCTGACTGATGCATTACTGACTGCCGGGAAAGATACATTTATCGTGGGATATACCGATCTGCACGCAGGCGGCGACGCGTTAGCGGCATTCCGCGACCCTCAAAATTTGTGCATCGACCTGCTTGAGTATCCCGAACACGTTAAAAAGCTGTGCGGTCGGATTACAAACGATTTTCTGTCTGTATATGATATATTTCACACAAAACTTTCCGCGGCGGGCATGCCCAGCACTACCTGGTGTCCGGCGACATGCACAGGAAAATTCCATGTTCCATCAAATGATTTTTCCTGTATGCTGTCAACCGAAATGTTCACCGAATTATTTCTGCCCGGCATTATTCTTGAATGCAGGCACATGGACCGCAACATCTACCACCTGGACGGGCCCCAGGCATTACGCCACCTGGATGTGTTGCTGGATGTGCCTGAGATAGATGCAATTCAGTGGGTCCCTGGCACCGGCCGCGAGTACTGGGCCGACTGGATAGATGTCTACCAAAAAATCCAGCGAAAAGGCAAAGCATTACAGATACTGTCTGTTCCTGTTAACGATCTTTCAATCCTGACTGAAGTGTTGAAACCCGGGGGCGTGTGGATCAGTAATATATCAGGTCTTACAAACCGGGAAGAGTCCCGGGCAGCATTGGATGTTCTATCCCGATGGCGCTAGTAATTCGTCCTATATCAGCCAAAAACGAACGGCCGACTGGGAGGGAACAGCCGGCCGTTTTTGTCAGAATAAGCAGTAAACTTCCATGTGCTGCATCTTCATTCGTCCTTCATTTACGCGGCATCTGACAATAATTTCCGACCCCAGCGTATATATGTTGGGGTATCATAATTTACACCGTTAATGAGTGTCGGTTCAATACCGACAAACCGTCCGGTATCAGCCGGAAGAAAGTCGAATATTTTCTGCTGCGGGGGCAGCGCTGAAATTTTCGGTTTATTTTTATCAGCCTTTTTAATATCCGGCAACCCGGTAGCAATAACAGTCACCCTGGCTGAATTTTTCAATTCATCACAGGTAATCACACCGAATGAAACATGCGCTTCTCCGCGCACTTCATTATGGATGCACTGCACCGCTTCCTGGACATCCTTCATGCTCAAGTCCCGGCCGCCGACGATAGAAATCAGAACCTGTTTTGCTCCGACGATATCATTGCGTTCCAACAGGGGTGACGCGATGGCATAACGGGTGGCCTTGGCGGCATGGTTTTCACCGGACGATTCTCCGAATCCGACCATAGCATCTCCGGGTTCACGAATAACATTGGCTATATCGCCATAATCGATATTGATAATGCCGACATTCCCGATCAGCACATTGATCGCCCGGACAACTTTATCAAGAACATCATCAGTAAGGCGGAACGCCTGTTCGATGGGCATGTCCTGATCGCTCATTTTCAAAATACGATCATTGGGAATACAGACAACCGTGTCAACAATCTGACGCAACTCGGCCAGGCCATTGATCGAGATTTCATTTTTGCGGGTACCTTCAAAGAAGAACGGTTTTGTAACAACGGC
>CAZCLS010000097.1:0-6730 GCA_964499565.1 uncultured bacterium | reverse complement strand
ATACAGGTGAAATTAATATTTTCGGCGTCCTTCAAACCATTATTAGCGATATGACTGACAGCATTGCCTCCACCGCCGCCGACGCCAAGGACTTGAATTGTGATTCTACCATTTTTCATAAACATACCCTCCAGGTATTCAACGTGAAAATAATTTTTTAAAAAAGCCGCTTGACATTTTTGATGAAGAAAACTGCTGGCGACAACCATATTTAAGCATTCCCAGCACAGTCGAATAGCAGGTATCCCGCAAAAACTCATGCCGGTCTGAATACAAATCCAATTCGGTGTGCGGATCATCGGGAGAAAGAAGCTGCGGCACGCCAATCCTGATAGGCATTGAAAATACTTTGCCAACCCGTTCGACAAAGCGGTGAATACAGGTTGAACCGCCTACCAGAACAACACCCTTGGCCAGCAGAGGCCTGAACTGGCGTTGTTCAACGTCATCATACACAAACCTCAGTAATTCTTCGATGCGAGAATCAATAATCATTTCAACATCCTGCCGTGAAATAGATTTTGTTTTCTGTTCATGCGTTTTCATTTTTATGACGTTCGGTTCATCAACCTTGAGCGCCATTTTGGAATAATGTTGTTTCAATTCTTCGGCTTCTGATGTTGTAAGATGAAGGCCGAGGGCGATATCGTTGGTAACATGATCTCCGCCGACACCGAACACATTGGAATAATACACGGTATTATTGAAATACACCGCATAGCAGGTTGAACCGCCGCCGATATCTATCAGGAGCACACCATCTTTTTTCTCCTGTTCCGACAGCACACAATAGCCATCCGCGATAACCGAAAAACAGATATCATGGATATGAAATCCGGCATCATTAACGATGCGGGCATGATTTTCGAGCAAGGTTGTATCCGCCGTAATGACATGCATGCTGGCTTCAATACGCGAGGCTTTGAGGCCATCCGGATTGACAACGCTGCCATGACCGTCCAGACGATACTCCTGCGGAATAACATGCAGATATCCACGACCTTTTTCAGCCGCGTTAGACCTGGTTTTTTCAAGCAGTTCGTTGATATGTTTTTCCTGAACGGTTTCATCGCCTTCCAGGATATTCAGGACGGCACAGGCGCTGGAACTCTGAATATGACTGCCGCCGATGCTGAGATAGACATGATCAACCTGTGTTTTGGCATCTTGCTCAGCACATTCAACCGCGGCGCGTGCGATCTTCATGGTTTCATCACTGTTGATGATTATGCCTTTACGCACGCCTTCCGAAACCTTCGTCCCGACACCAATAACACGGATACCCTGTTCTTTATTACCGCGCCCGATCACGGCGCGCACCTGTGACGTTCCTATATCCAGGGCTGCAACTGTTATGTTCTGACTTCCCATCCTATACTCCCTGTTTTACAATAAGCGCGACCGAACCGCGACATCCTTGAAACGCAAATCAATCCGGCTGGCATTGACGCGGCGGAAGCGCAGGTCATTAATCGTAGCAATCAATCGCGCGACATTTGCGTGTGAATACTCATTCCCGAAATGAATTTCATCGATCGTCGCCGTTTTGATTATGATATTGTTCGGCTCTGTCAGTGATATTCGTTTGATATTGAGAAAGGTCCGCTGCGGCACGTGCAGCAGGGCATTGACATAGTGCATTGCTACCGGTATCCGGTAATCATCAAGTTTATGACCGGGTTTGTATACGCTGCACTCTATCCCCTCGATAACCGGCACCTGCAGAGCGTACTCCATTTTTTCAGGTGAGAGCATAATCCCTTCTTTGTCTATCGGCACTTCAAATTTTCCATCCAGCGATTTCACAATAGCATACGGCTCGCGCTCATAAACTTTAATCACCAGCATATCGGGATGCCGTTTGCTGATCTCGACTGTTTCAATATCAGGGTGCTTTTCCAGGCGGGTTTTTATCGGTTCCAGTGACGTGGCATAAATATTCATATTGGTATGAATCCGCGCCAGACGAATAATTTCCCGTTCCGTAAGCACCTTGTTGTTCATGACACAAACCCGGTGAATTATAAAATCGGGATGACGCAGGAATACATCAAGTATGATTTTACCACCGTATATCGTACAGGCCAGAACAAGAATAACCAGAAGCGACGCTACCATGTTTTTAAGCATGTTTCGCCGGTTTGTTCTATTGACACTCGGTCGACTGGACACTTTTTTATTAATCTGGTATTTCATGCAACCCCTGTGTGTTTGTTCTCTACCATCTGATGAGCTATTTGAGACAATGAGCCCGCACCCAGGAAGAGAATAATGTCTCCCGCCTGCACCCGGCTCGCTACCGCCTGTGGTACTTTCTCAATATCTTCGCAATACACAACTGCGTTATTCTGCAGTCGAATCCGGTCATAAAGGGTGCGGCCTGAAACAGCTTCTGCTGTTTCACTGGCACTGTAAATGTCAGTCAGAATGAGACGTTCAATCCCGGAAAGCACGTCCGTAAATTCATCGAACAGTTTTGCTGTTCGTGAATAACGGTGGGGTTGAAAGACTACCAGGCAGCGGCTTCCGAGCGCAGCTGCCGTAGCGATCGTTGCCGCGATTTCCCGCGGGTGATGGGCATAATCATCAATAACCGTTGCGCCTTCGTAGGTACCCAGCACCTGAAATCTTCTGTGCACTCCATGAAAGACGCGGCATCCCTCGCGAATCGCTTCAATGCCAATACTGGCACTGCGCGCGGCGGCAACGGCCTGAAGCGCGTTCATTACATTATGCCGGCCCGGGATCCCCAGTTCTATCTCATATTCCAGCTCGCCTTCCCCTACAACAAATTGAGACGACCAGGGACTGTATACAATTGAATGCGCTCTGAAATCCGCCTGCCCCTTGCTGGAACAGGATATTCGGGCAACCGATTCGGGCGCGGAGCTTATGGCATCAGCAACGCAGGCTGCATCCTGATTAAATACGAGTGTTCCTACCGGTTTCACTTTAGAACAGAAAACACTGAAGGCCCTGACAATATTGTCAATATCATCATAATAATCCAAATGGTCTGAATCAATATTGAGAACAACAGCAATCTCTGATTCAATTTTCTGAAACGAACCGTCACTTTCATCCGTTTCAACAATCATCCAGTCACTCGCCCCATTCCGGTAGAAGGCATTGAATTCCGGCACAAAGCCGCCTATGACAGCCGTCGGGTCGGCACCGCCCCTGGCAAACAGAATCGCCGTCAGGGCGCTGACCGTTGTTTTGCCATGGGTACCCGCGACTGCAACTCCCCGGGCATGATTAACCAGAGTGGCCAAAACATCAGAGCGATGGACACAGGGTATGCCTTTTTCACGCGCGGCCAGCAGTTCCGGATTATCAGACGCAATGGCACTGCTTGAAACAAACACATCCGCGGAACTCAGCTGCGAGGAATCATGGCCGGCGAAACAGGTGATGCCATGCGCGCGGAGAGCATCCAGCACATCACTTTCACGGCAATCGGAGCCCGACACACACATGCCTCTCGCGGCAAGGATATGCGCCAGCGGATTCATTCCCGCGCCGCCTATACCGCAAAAGAAGTAATGACTTCCCGGCGTCAGAGGCGTATAAACTGCTGTCTGGTTATTGTTCATAGACATGTGTATTACAGGCGAAATTCCATACATTTTCGGCAGCCCGGGGCATAGCCATTGACCTGTTTATTTCGCCCATGTGTTTCATGGTGTCAGGATTGTTACATAACGAAGATACGTTGTCTACCAGGACGTGCTCATTCATTTCATCCTGGTCAATCATAATGGCGCCGCCTTTGCCTGCCAGAAGCAGGGCATTCTCATGCTGATGCTTTTCTGCCGCGAAAGGATACGGTACCAGAATCGCCGGGAGACCGGCGACACATAGTTCTGATATTGTCAGGGCACCGGCTCTGCTTAGAACAACATCTGCCATTTCGAACAGAACATTAATACGGTCACTGAACGCGGTGACATAATGCCGAATATCACACATAGCGTATGCGCTGTCAACGGTATCCCGATCAGCAGAACCGGTTATATGAATAATCTGCAAATCAGGCAGTCGTTTTTTCAATTCAGCGCAGGCGTTACAGACCAGGAGATTAAGAAATCTGGCTCCCTGGCTCCCGCCAAGCACCATGAGAATCGGATCAGCGGGATTCAATCCGGTAAAGCCGTAATCCGCCTGACCGGGTGGTTGAGTAAAAGCGGCGCGCAGAGGATTTCCGGTAAAACATGCTCCCTTTTTCTTTTCGGCCCGGTCTCGCAACTGCCGCATTACAGGATTATCACTATCCAGGCCATAGGCAAACCGGGCACCGAGTTTCACGAGCATTTTTACCGCTTTGCCCGGTATAGCATTAGCCTCATGAACTACAACATTACGGCGCAGGATAATACCGGCAAGCAGAAGCGGCGCGGAGGCATAACCGCCGAAACCGACAATGACATCCGGATTGCCCTTAAGTATCAGGACTGAACCTTCAACGAGGCCGACACACAAAACAGCCAGAAAAGCGATGAAAGCAAATCCTGAACGGAATGGCGCCGCATGCAGGCGTTTAAACTGTACCTTTTCATTTTTCATCAATCGTTCTTCCATCGATCCCGCCCGTCCTATATACCACAGCACAGCGTGCGGAAAGCGCGAATGGATATATTCGCACAAGGCGAGGGCCGGCATAATATGCCCGCCGGTACCTCCCCCTGAAATCATTACCCGCACCTGTTTCATATCAAACAACCGTAAAATCAACTGTATGGGTTAAAGCCGTATCACGTTTCAAATTATTCTGATTATGCACAATATTAACAAGCAATCCGCAGGCAGCAAGAAGCATGACCATGCTTGAACCGCCATAACTGATAAACGGCAGCGCCAGACCTTTGGTTGGCAGACAACTGGTAACCACGCCAATATTCACAATTACCTGCAGGCCTATAACCGTCATAATGCCAACCGCAACCAGATGACCGAACATGTCTTTAATCTGCAACGTCATCCGGTACATGACAAAAATCAGGATTATAAAGAGACCAAGCAGGAAGCCAGCCCCGATAAAGCCAAGCTCCTCCCCGATGATTGAAAACACGAAATCGGTATGTGCTTCAGGCAGGTAATGCATTTTCTGGGCTGAATTACCCAGGCCCACGCCGTGCAGCTGTCCTGAACCGATCGCAATCAGCGACTGCCTGATTTGGAAACCCGCTCCCAGCGGGTCACTGTCCGGATTCAGAAATATCAGCAGGCGCCGGACACGGTATGTGTACTTGAATATCAACAGAGCCACAAACGGCAAAGCGCCTGCAACCAGCAGCACCAGGTAGGTAATGCGCGTCCCGGCGACAAAAAACATAACAAACACTGTTGTTACAATTACCGCCGGCATACCGAAATCCGGTTCAATGACAATCAGCACAATCGGCACGAGCACAACTACCAGAGGCACAAGCACGCCGCGAAAAAAGCGTTCAACATGCCGGCGATGTTTCGCGAGATTGTCGGCCACAAAGAGTATAATCGCAAATTTGGCCAATTCCGATGGCTGAAAAGAAAAACCTGCTAACCTGATCCAGCGGTAAGCGTTGTTGACTCTGCGTCCTACGCCGGGCACAAACACGAGGATAAGCGCGACAATAGTAAGAAGCAGAAGCACGGGACACCATCGCTGAATTGTCTGGTAATGAATGAACCGTGCGCATAACGCGGCAACGGTTCCCAATACAATCCAGATCATTTCCCGATAAAAGAAATGATAGGGATTACCGAATTTTTCCTGGGCATAAAAGACGCTTGATGAATACGTCATCAACACGCCGATCGCCACAAAAAGCACTACCAGGATGATGAACAATTCAGGCAGAAGTTTTTCGATTTTCTTTGCCATTCCCTTACTTCCTGGGTACCAGTATTTTCTGTCCGATCCGGAGTTTATCGCTGGATGTATCATTCAATGCCATCAGTTCGGCGACACTGATACCGTACGAACGGGATATCTTCCAATATGAATCACCTGACTTTACTTCATAATATTCCGTTGGCACAGCCGGCGGCTTTACCGGCTCGGTCGTTTCTTTTGCTATTACGGTTTCCTTGCCCGTTTCAACCGCGGTCGCTTCTTCGGAGGAATCTTTTTTCTGTGCTTTAGGAATTATAAGCGTTTGTCCAACCCGCAATATATCGCGGCGGCTCAAGCTGTTGGCCGCGCATAATTCACTGATGGTGCACGAGTACTTTTTGCTGATGGACCAGAGCGTGTCGCCCTGTTTCACTGAATAGCGCGGATATACCGGCGGAGGCGTTGTTGTACGGTACACCCGTGTATACATGCCTCCACCCGGCGGACGCACAACTGCCGGTTCGCTTCCCGAAGTAATCGGTTCCGTGCCCGTGACCGGCGGCCTGATCTCTCCCGGTGTTACTCCCGGGATATCCGTCTCGGTTACCACTTCCGTCGTTACCGGTTCGGTCGTGTCAATTATGCCGGGTTCAATGTCGATCGACTCCAGCGACGCTTCCCTAATCAAGCCCGCGGTCGTGTCAGTCGTAGTATCGGTAATTATCGGTTCATCAACGCGGACTAAACCCGGTTCGATTATCGGTTCAGTTATCAGACCCGTGTCGGTTCCCTTCGGCAGCAGCGAATCATCTTCTTCAACCAGAACCGGTTTCTGCATGTCCACCTTATCGACATACGTCACTCTGGATTCACCGGCCCCGGCCGGCATTTCCTGATCGATATTTACAATCG